>CAYSOZ010000109.1:0-4428 GCA_964432815.1 uncultured Candidatus Bathyarchaeia archaeon | reverse complement strand
TCAATACTCACGGCTTAAATCTCAGAACGGATATATTGAGGGCAGCTTTCAGAGCTGGTAAGTCAAAATGGATATTGAAATTGACAGAAAGAAGAGGCTTGCTCTGAAGAAAGAAGTTTTTATCACACATGGCAAAGATCTGAAACCCTTGAATGAGTTGAAGGCTATGCTTGTTGATTTTGGACTCACTCCTGTTGTTCTCAGCGAGCAGCCGAGCATGGGCAGAACGGTGATGGAGAAGCTTGAGGCTTACTCGGATGTTGGTTACGTGTTTGTTATTCTAACGCCAGACGATTTGGGCGGTTATGCTGAGCTAGGCAGCGCATGGTCAAGACCAGCGAGACTAAGAAAGTTCCTGAAAACCGCCTACACTCGCCCCAGGCAAAACGTGGTTCTTGAATTTGGCTTTTTTGTGGGGAAATTGGGTCGTGACAGAGTTGCATGTTTGCTCAAAAAACCTGTCGAGCAGCCTTCGGACATGCAAGGCATCGTTTACATTAGCTTCAAGGAATCATTGGAAGAGATAAGGGCAGAAATATTGAAGGAGCTCAGGGCAGCCGGCTACGAAATTGATTAAGGTTGAATCTGGCTTCCCTCTTTCCAGAGATCAGCTGTCACAGCTAACAAGTTCTCGATTACCGTTCCGTTTTGCGCTTCCATTCTGTCATTCATTATGCTTGCTACCATGCAACGCGCGAAGAAAAAAACAGTGTCAAATCCGACACTAACGTCGCGATTTCTCGGCACTCTTGTCGGAAGAAATACCAATGCCCATCAAAGTACGCAAACCATCCTCAAGAGAGACAACAGGCACATACCCCAACAGTCGTTTGGCCTTAGAAATGTCGGCACGACTACCCTTGATATCCCCAATCCGTGCAGTCTCATGGCGAATCTCAGGTTTTCGTCCCGACAGATCAGCAATAGTCTTAGCCAAGTTGTTGATTGTCACCGCTTTTCCGGACCCGATGTTGAAGACTTCGCCGTTGGCACTGTCGTTTTCCGCAGAAGCCACGACAGCCTTAACCACGTCGTACACGCTCACGAAATCTCTAGACTGAGAACCGTCACCGTAAACAATCAAAGGCAAACCCCTCTTTGAGTGGTCGATAAACTTGGTGATCACACCCGAATAATCGTTCACGCCCTGCCTCGAACCGTAGACGTTGAAGAAACGCAGGACCACCGCCTTCAAAACCTCCTGCAAACAGATATTCCTGCAATGCCGCTCGCCTTCAAGCTTAGACTCGGCGTAAGGTGAAATGGGATTAGGCAGGGCTTTCTCGTTCACAGGCAGTTTCTTGGGGTCTCCGTAGACCGCGCAGGAAGAAGCGAACACAAGCTTGTCAACCTTTGCTTCGACGCAGCAACGCAGCAGAGTCAGAGTGCCATTGACGTTGACATCATAGGTCAAGGTCGGATTCGCCACGGAAAAAGGCACGCTCGTCACCGCAGCCAAATGCGCCACAACATTCACACCGTCCAGGCATTTTTTGACGATTTCAGCGTTGCGTATGTCGCCCTCGATCAACTCAGCCTTGCCAGACTTCAAATGCGCCAGAATGTTCCCGGGACTGCCCGAGGAGAAATTATCTATAACCCGGACTTCGAAGCCACGCTCAACCAAAAAATCGACAAGGTGGCTACCTATGAAGCCTGCTCCGCCAGTCACTAAATATCGAGTCTTCGCACTCATGAACAATTCCCTAACCATAAGTCGCAGAGGAAGAAATTAAACATAGAGTATCCGTCTGATTGCGAGTGAATAGTGTGCTGGCCAAAACATGAGTAGGTCGGGGTCGCCGCAAACTATTTAGACAGACTTGAAGGAAACTATCTAAATTGCAGAGCCGATTTCTTTGTTATGTTAATGAGCACTCTGCAGGGCGACTTGAATTGGAAACTTCACCTGGAAAACAGGGCGAAACAGACAACATAGACCAAAATGGCTGGAGTTCTACTGCAAGACGGCTGGTTCCGTCATATGTTACCATCGTATTCCTGGGTTTTGTATCAGCTCCAACATTGACGGTGTTTACACGGGAAATAGCAGCGACATTCTTTGGCCCATTTGCCGACGCAGCTGCCGCCCAGGAGCTGCAGAGGCTTAGCGGGCGCAACGTAACAATTTGAGACTTCTATTAACGAGCACTTCACGGTACATCATGTTTGACTCTGAGTTGCCATAAGGCTTATCAGGTTGACGCTTGTTCCCTGCGATAATTCACTGGTTATGGTTGATATGGGAAACCTAATAGTTGCAGTTCTCGGCGCATCGAATTACGCAGGCAGTCTTGGCAAGAAGGGCACAGCCACTGACATCACTCTCTACGACTTGAAGAGAGGCATCGACAGCGTGACGTTCGTAGAACCCACTAGATATCCTGAGAGACTGGCCCCGCTTTTCTATGCTGTGGCCATGGCTGATAGGGCACTGGTTGTCGTGGACGAGTTGAACGCGACCTTCGGGGAATGTTTGGTGATGCTTCAGTGCTCCAACGTGAACGGCGGCTATTTCATTCTGAGGAACTACTTGTCCCGGGAAAAAATCGAACCCTTGGTCAAGGGCACTATTCTGGAAAAATTCGAATTCATAGACGACAATCCGACCTTGCTGAGAGAGCGATTCATAACCCAAGCCGCCCTCGAAAAGCGAGAGAGTGAACCCGAAGAAGCCACAGGAACCGTTCCCTTGGACCGCGCGTTCAACGTGAAAGGCGTGGGAACCGTCGTCTTAGGCACAGTAACCAACGGCAGCATCATGAAACATGACACGATGCAGGTTCTTCCAGGAGGCAAAACCACGCAGGTAAGATCGATACAGAAGCAAGACGACGAATTCGACTCAGCTTACGAAGGCGAGAGAGTAGGTCTCGCACTGAAAAACATCGAAGTCTCAGACCTGGACAGGGGAACAGTCTTAACAAGGGATCCCGCGGTTAAATCTTCAAAACTATTGGTAACTCATGCATCCTTGGTCAAGTATTGGCCTGCCAAAATAAAGACAGGCATGATCTTGCACTTGGGACATTGGATGCAGTTTGTCAACGGCAGGGTTGAAGCCGTCAGCGACGAAGGAGATTGGCGTAAGCTGGTTCTGACAGTGGCTTTGGACAGGGAACTCGTGCATCGACCAGGCGACCAAGCAGTACTGATGTACTTGGAAGGCGGAAAGCTGCGCGTAGCTGGGACGATAGAGCTACCTTGACGGTATTGATGTAGATATCTTGGTTAGCGACACCGTTCTATCTTTGATAGATAACCTCAAGCATTTCCTGCGCTTGTCTTCACACATTCGTTGCAAAGATGGGACCAGAAATTGATGCAAAAAAGAAAAAAGAGAATAAAGTCTATTTCAGCGCGATTCTTCGTTTCGGTTTGGGTGTCTTCTTCGGAAGCGTTATTTCCAGTACTCCCTCGCTTAAGTCCGCCTTGATTTCGTCTATTTTTATCTCCTCTGACAGCTCGATTCTTCTATAGAATGTTTTGCACGCGCGTTCTTTACATATGTAAAGTTGACCTTTTTCGTCATATTTCCATCCTGCCATGCCCGTTATCTCGACTGCGTTATCTTGGACGTCAATTTCGATGTCTTCTTTCTTGAAACCAGGCATTTCCGCTTTCAACAGATACTCTTTTTCTCCGTCTTTCAAATCTACCACTGGGACCCGGATTTCAGGCATAAAAGAAAATGTTTTAGTCCAATTTGCAGGGAAAAGGAGATCTTCAAAATCACTTCTAAATCTTGAAAAGGTGTCGTCAAACGCTTGCCAAATATCCGAGGGAGAAGCGGGTGCCAAGGCGGGTACTTTCCTTGAGGGTTTTCTAACTATCATCGGCTTCTTTTTCTTGGCTACTGTTTCGGCTTTTTTGGAAGATTCTTTTTCTATGACTGGGGGTTTCTTCTCAGCCATTAAGATTCCTCGAATAAAAAATATTTGTTCAGAGATTTATCCGTTGCCCTCAAGATCAAATTCCTAACGCGCGTGACAGTGGAAGCTAAACAACAGAATAACGTGGAGAGAACCGGATCCGAGACGACCAGACGGCCTTGTCGGTTAAGGCCGCATGCTGCGCTTCAAATAACAGTCGATGCATTCGGTTTTTCCGTTCTGAAACACGTTGGCGTTTTTTCCACACGAACACTTGATCGCTTGCAACAATTCACCTTCAGTCCTGCGGGAGAGCATATTGTTGATTTCCGTTTGTATGGACCGATTAATCTGTAGCGTACGCCTTCTAAATTTAACCCATAAGCTGCCCAGGGCGCCCTATCCCTTCATGGTTGAGAGTTCATGCCCGTCCAACCCCCAATTTCAGGAAAGTAGCCTCTTCCTTTTTTTGAGCCTGAACAAAATCAATTAATAACACCAGCTCTCCGATATTCAACAGAAAAAAGTGCGAATTCTGTGTCAGAGTACTCGGCGA
>CAYSOZ010000108.1:0-4433 GCA_964432815.1 uncultured Candidatus Bathyarchaeia archaeon | reverse complement strand
CAACTACTTCACAGAGCGACACCACGCACAACAATGTTTACGTACTGAACATGAACATGACAACAGTGGGCAAAGTAGAAGGCCTTGCAGAAGATGAGCGCATTTACTCAGCCCGATTTATGGGAGACAAAGCATATATTGTCACATTCAGACAAATAGACCCGTTCTTCATAATCGACCTTAGCGATCCGTTTTCCCCCAAAGTTGCAGGCCAACTAAAGATTCCAGGATACTCTAGCTACCTACATCTATTCGATGAAAACCACGTTATCGGCTTGGGCATGGAGAACAGCACAGTCAAACTATCCCTTTTCGACGTCACAAACGTAAACGCACCGACGGAAGTAGCCAAATATGTTGTCGACGGCGACTACTCCTATTCTGACGCATTATACGAGCCAAAGGCATTTCTATTTGACAAAGCAAAAGAGCTTCTGGTAATTCCTGTTTCAATAACCGAGTACGGTGTGGTCGACTCATCAAACAAGGAAGTTTTCGTTAATGGAGGCTTCTGGCAAGGCGCATACGTTTTCAAGGTGAATACTGAAGGCTTTGAATTCAGAAGCGGCATCTCGCATGGAGACAACACGACAAATCCATACTACTATGGATACAATTACGACCAGCAGGTGACAAGGGCACTGTACATTGACAACACTCTCTATACAATATCCAACACCAAGGTCAAACTCAACAGCTTAAGTGATTTAGGACAAATAGCGGAAGTTATTCTTCGCTAAATTCCTCTTTTTCTTTTTTGTTTCAGAATGTTGTTCCGATTTTTCAGTTCGAATGAGGCTCTATGTGAACAGTGACAACGACGTAGGCGAAGCGTTTTTGGATTTCGTGCTCAATTCGTGAAGTAATTTCGTGTGCTGTTGCTATTGAAACCTCGTTTGTGAAACCACAGTCCAAGTTTATGTACCTCTTGCCTTCAGCCGTGTAGGTCGTTATCCTTTTTATGCGAAAATCGCTTTCAGCGTCCTTCACAGCCTTCTGGATTACAGCTCTAAGCTCATTTTCATCAATTTTGTATCCGTTTTGTTCGACGCCATCAGGTTCCAGATGAACGGTAACGTTTTCGAGTTGCTTTATTCCCATATGCATCCTTCCTTCGATCTTCTCTGCGATTTCATGGCCCTTTTCCACTGAGAGTTGGGGATCAACATACGCATGCAAAGTAATATTCAGCTTGCCGCCGGTATACACTGTTTCAATTTCATGTACCTCTTTGACTCCTTCAACTGTTGCGAGATTTTCAATCAGGTCGATCATCTCGGTTTCCTTTTCGGAAGGCTCTATGTGTATCGTGGCGTCAACGTTTCCGAAAGTCTTCTTCAAGTCTGCTTCTATCTCCGAGGCTAAGACGTGGGCGCTTTCAAGACTAATATGACTTGGAACCTGAACCGTGCATTCAGCGAAGATTTTTGAACCAACTTTTCTAACTTTCAAGTTACGGCAATCAAGAATTCCAGTTCGAGACAAGATTTTTCTCCTGATTTTCTGAACAGTGCCTTTCGACGCTGTGTCAGTCAGTTCGATTGTGCTGCTCTTTACTAGTTTGATGCTCAAGTAGCCAAGCAGTATGCCGAGTACAATTGATGAGAATGAATCGCCTTGATTGAATCCGACCGTGGCTAATCCGAATCCGAGAAACGCAATTAACGTTGAACTCAAATCCGCCAGGGCATGATAAAATCCAGCTTTGACCGTGGTGCTGTCGCTTCTCGCGGCCTTTCGAAATATGAACATTCTGATGACGTCTATGGAGAATGTGAAGCCGATGGCTAAGAAACCTGCAAGTTGCAGATCAATTGCTACACCTGTTCCTTGCATAAGCTTCGTTATAGCCTGGTAGATAACGAAAATTCCAACGCCTATGAGCACTATTCCGCCTATCAAACCGCCCACGGGCTCAAACTTTTCATGTCCATAGGTGTGTTCCTCGTCGGGGGGTTTGAGCGCTTCCCTTGTCGTCACAAAAAGTATGACACTAGTCAAAGCATCCAGCAAAGCGTGTAAGCCATCGCTAAGAATCGCTAGACTATTCACAATCAAGCCAAGGATCACTTCCACGACCACCACGCTGGCTATGGCAACAGCCGAGACCTTCAACATCCAAAGCTTCTGCGCACTTTCTGGAGGCTTTTCCATCAACAATCAGAACATACGTTCTTCCGAAGGGCGATTTAAGAATTGCTGAGTTAAGATGGTAATTCACTCTTATTCACACATCAAAATATCGAGTATTTTGTCAAACTGGGCTCTGCCACATGTCAAAGGGCTCTCACCATTTCGGGTCCATGGACAAATTTAATAAGCAACTTGCGGCAGAACAGAACCCGCGATTTCAATCGCAAAATATAAAAAAGGAGAAAAAGAAAATGCAAATTTCGAAAACGAAAACTATTGCTACTGCTATCTCACTGTTTCTGATTCTAGCTATGGCTACTTCTCTCGTTGTTATACCAGTCTACGCTCAACCTCCTCCTCCTCAAATAATCGATCGGACAGGTCACTCTAAATCCTATGCATTCATCGGTGCCATTCCTGACCCTGCACTTGCAGGTGAAGAAGTTTTGCTCCACGTCGGTATTACCCAGCAACTCCAAATCACACGGGATTACTATTCGGGCTTGACAGTGACAGTCACTAGGCCAGACGGCACAACTGAGACATTAGGTCCGTTCAAGACTGATTCGACAGGAGGCACGGGGACTATTTACGTTCCGGCCACTGTTGGAACATACAAGCTGCAAACCCACTTCCCAGCACAATGGTACAACTTTAGCTCATTTGACTTCTTCTCAAATCAAATTCAAAACGTAAACATATACTATGAAGCAGACGACAGCCCAATACTAGAGCTCGTAGTCATTGAAGGAGAACCAACCTATTGGCCGGGCATACCTCTTCCGTCTGAATATTGGACTCGTCCGATAGACAGCCAGAATAGAGAATGGTCGGCGATTTCAGGTAGTTGGCTCTCTCCTGCCAGCATCTTCGGAGGTGACCCAACTGCAGGTTTAGGCCAAGAAGATGCACCGGAAACTGCACATGTCTTGTGGCAAAAACCGCTGCAAATCGGCGGCTTAGCTGGAGGCGTTGGCATTTCTGAACCGGCAGGCATTTTCCCTGGAGATGCATACGAAGGCAAGTTCAGCAGCTCCTTAGTCATTATGGGAACACTGATATACCAAAAGTTCGATAGCGTCGGAGGCAATGCAGTCGACAACTGGGTCGTCGCCGTTGATCTGCACACTGGAGAAACACTTTGGGAAAAAGAGCTACTTGACCCCGCCGGAAACCGTGTAGTGCCCCTCTTTGGCCAAGTGATGTATTGGAAGAGCTTCAATACGCAAGGTGTTCACGCATATTTGTGGGCAGGTGTTTCCGGAGGATTCTTTGGCGCAGCCGCATCTGCCTGGGAAGCATTTGATCCCTACACCGGTCGCTGGCTATTCACCTTCACTGGATTGCCTAGCGGCAACCGCATGTACGGTCCAAACGGCGAAATCCTGATATACACTATAAATCAACAGGCCGGCTACATGACTTTGTGGAACTCAACCGCCGTCATAAGCGCCTACTGGGGCACAACCGAAAACAGCCCCAACTTTGGATCGTGGCAACCTCAAGGAAAAACAATCAACGCAACAGGAGTTGTCCCTGTAACTACAGCAACGCCATTCGGATTTAACGGCTACCAAAAGAACATCACCATACCACTCGGATTACCAGGAAGCGTTTCTTTCCAATACTATGACGACACGATTTTCGGGTATTACAGAGGCGACACTATTGGATTCTTTGGCACAATATCCTTCGATGATCCGCCTTTCACAATTTGGGCTTTTGACGCAAAAACGGGAGCACTAAAGTTCAACAAAAACTACGCCGCACCAGCTGGCAACGTATCCCTCACAGTTGGAGCAGGAAGTGCTGAAGACAGAGTCGTTACCATATGGAGCAAAGAACTAACAAAGTTCTGGGCTTACAGCCTTGACACAGGAAACTTCATGTGGGAAACCCCATCACAGCACTATCTCGACGTCTACGCTATGTATCCACAGATCCGATACGGCAAACTCTATTCAAACGGCATGAGCGGAATAATGTGGTGCTATGATGCCAAAACAGGCGCATTGCTTTGGAACTACACTTATGCTGACCCATTCAAAGAAGTCTTGTGGTCCAACTACTGGTCATCCCTGCGCCCACGCATCATCTCCGACGGAAAAATCTACTTAGGTCAAAGTGAGCACTCTGTCAACCAACCTCAACCCCGTGGTGCACCGTTCGTCTGTCTCGACGCTGAAACTGGAGAAGTGCTCTGGTCGGTTTACGGCATGTTCCGTCAGACTGACTGGGGTGGAAGTGCAGTCATGGGAGACAGCATCATAGCCACAATGGATACATACGACCAGCAAGTA
>CAYSOZ010000107.1:4175-4478 GCA_964432815.1 uncultured Candidatus Bathyarchaeia archaeon | reverse complement strand
CGGTATAGTCGGTATGCCCTGGCCTAGGCATTTCTTTAATCATTTCATAATCGCTTGATTGCGTTTCCTTATTTTCCACGGTCATGCAAATGGGGGCGCCAGTTGTGAAACCGTTGAATACTCCAGAAAGGATGTTTACCTTATCTCTCTCAATTCTTCCGGAAACAATCTCTGGCTTCGAAGGAATTCTCCTATCCAGTTCTGTCTGCACATCGGTTTCGGACAGCGGAAGTCCTGCTGGGCAACCGTCCAAGACAAGACCTACGCATTCGCCATGGCTCTCGCCGAAAGTAGTTACTACGA
>CAYSOZ010000107.1:0-4165 GCA_964432815.1 uncultured Candidatus Bathyarchaeia archaeon | reverse complement strand
TCCCAGCCAATTACATCAGCTCCCAGTGTGTGTAAATCAGTAAAGAACCTCGGATAAGACTTTCTCACGCAATCAGCGTTACGGATTGTTGTTTCTTTGCTAGCTCCTAAAGCCGCAACGGCGCATGCCATAGCGATACGGTGATCATTATGCGGATCTATTATCACTCCATGCAGAGAGCAAGGCCCTTTGACAGTCAGACTGTTCTCATCCAACTCTATTTCAGCTCCCATTTTCTTAAGTTCGAGATAGAGAGATGAAAGTCTGTTCGATTCCTTGTATTTGAGTCTAAGGGCATTGCGAATTTTGGAAGTGCCTTTCGCGTAGCACGCGAGGACAGCGCAGACTGGAGCAAGGTCGGGGACATCGTTCACGTCCACTTCGACAGCCTCAAGCAGCCCTCTTGTCTCCTCTACATCGATGTGGTCAGAGTAGACGTGGCTGTTCACGCCCATTTTCTTGAGGATTTCAATAATGGCTTTATCTCCCTGAAGTGTTTCGGGGTCGAGATTATTTACGCGAATCTTGGAATTAGTTACTGCACCAGCTCCTAGGAGGAACGAAGCTGCTGAATAGTCTCCTGGCACTGTGTGGTCGCACGGTTTTTATGTCTGTTTTGCTAGTATGTGCAATCGCCTAAAATCTTGCGATATGCCTACTCGTATCCCGTGCTCGTCTAGGACTTGCTCGGTCATTTGGACGTAGCTCTTGGATTCAAGAGGAGTGGAAATGGTTATTTCCGTGTCTTCTCGAGCTAATGGACAGGCAAACATTAGTCCAGAGATAAACTGAGAGCTTACATCACCAGGAATAGTGGTTTTTCCTCCCGAGATTCCACCGCCTCGGACAAGAATTGATGGTTTTCCTCCTGCATCCTTGAAAATGGCCTCAACTCCCAACTGTCTTAGACTTCGTAGTAGCGGTTCGACCGGTCTCTTTGCTAGAGAGGGTCCAAGAGTGAAAACGGAAGAATTAGGTGCCAACGCCGCGACCGGAATCATAAACCGCAGGGTGGCTCCGGAATCGCCGCAGTCTATGGGTCTTATTGGACTTTTGAGCGCTAGGGAACCTTTTACTTCCCAAAGGTCTTCTGATACGGCAACTTTCGCTCCTAGACTTCTTACTGCCCGAAGAGTGGCGTCGGTGTCTTCTGCAACCAATGGTTGGGAGATCTTTGATTTTCCCTTGGAAAGGAAGGCAGCTATCAGCATTCTTTGCGTGTAGGACTTGGATGGTGGCGCGTAGACTTCGCCCTTCAAACTACTAGATTTTCTAATGATGACATCGGTCATTAGCTAGAGAACCTTCGCTTTTTCATGATTCAACCGTGACTGAATGACCACGCCTTCGTATCTTTGGAAGGCCTTTTTGACGGAATCGACATTTTCGTTTGATACCACCGCTGTCACCGCAGGGCCTTTTCCGCATAATCCAGACGCCAATGCGCCGGCAGCTAAAGCATCCGCTGCAACTGACGTGTCATATCCCAAGACTGAGGAGTAGATTAGGCCGTTAAGAGTTAGAGCAGGCCAAAAGTTTCCCTTCAGCGCTTCATTGTGGACTATTTCAACAAGCGGCTTGATGGTTTCCATTCTATTGAGATCAGAATCATGAGTGTAAGCTTTTATGGGTGGAACATGAAATAGGACTGCCAAGTCCTCCGGCATCTCCACCCTTTTGAGGATTTTTCTCTTCAGGTTGTCAGTAACCACTGCTCCCCCGAAGTAAGACGCGCAGGCATCGTCAAAAGCTCCCGTTACCGTGACTTTTGCGTCAAAAGATGCCTCGACCCCCAGATCTACGATGGTCGGGTCATCGAGCGTCTTGGTCAGAGCTGCAACCGTTGCCAAGGCTACGGCGTTTGCGGCTGAGCTGCTGCTTTTTAAACCTCTGGCGATGGGAATGTTAGAAGTCGTTTTAACTTCAGCCCCATAACTGTTTTCAGCGCCGAAATGCCCTAAAACTCGCAGAACCGTTTTCTCCATTAAGACTGTGCTTTCAGCTGGGTCTGTAGTGATTTCTCCTTTGATTACCCTTGACTCATCTGTCAATCTGACTTCAGCCTTAGTCCACAGGTCAACTCCAAATGCTGCGCCTTTGCCCAAAGCAATAGCGTTTACAATAGTTGCTGCTCCGTGAGATATTGCCTCAGCTTTTCCACTCATTTGCTTTCACCCGAACTGGCGAGTCTGCTCAAAGCTGCTTGTCTCATGACTTCTAAAGGTGCCTTGTATCCCGTCCAGATTTCAAAAGATGCTGCGCCTTGATAAATCAACATTTCGACACCGCTGATTACTCTGGCTCCTGCAGCCTTGGCTTCTTTGGCAAGCTTTGTTTCAAGGGGGCTGTAGATTATATCCATCACAGTCAAATCAGGTCTCAACCAGTCGGGTACCACTAAGTCTTGATCGATGTTTGGATACATACCCGCAGAAGTTGCGTTGACAAGGATGTCTGACTTCTGAAGATACTTCTGGATAGCCTCGCGTGAAATAATGTCGCTTGTAACCTTTCTGCCCGAGAAACGGTTCAGTGATTCCTTCAGCTCTATTGCTTTCTCATGGGTTCTGTTAAGAATGAAAAGCTGTTCAACCTCTTTGGCAAGGGATAAGGCTATGGCTTTTGCAGCGCTACCTGCGCCGAGCAGGAGCACTTTTTTTCCTGACAAGTTCACTCCGTTTTCTTTCAGAGCGTTCAGCGCCCCAATTCCATCGGTGTTGAAGCCGCAGAGTCGCCCATTCCGGTTGAGGATGGTGTTAACTGAGGATACGAACTTAGCAGTTGGATCCAGTTCATCTAACAATTTTGTGACCGCTTTCTTATGGGGCATGGTTACGTTTATTCCATGAATTCCTAAGACCCGAATTCCCTGGATCGCGTTTTCCAATACTTGGGGTTTGACTTTGAAAGCTAAAAATACAAAATCGAGTTTCAAGTGCTTAAAAGCTGCATTCTGAATGGTTGGGCTAAGAGTGTGCTCTACCGGATCACCAATTACGCAGCACAGTCTTGTCTTTCCTGAAATCGACACTTCAAGTCAGCCCTAAGAGTCTGTAAGCTGTTTTCATTTCTTGGATGCTCATCTGTCCCGCGGCTGTCTCGCTGCCTTGCTTGAGCGAGGCAAATGTGAAGAAGCCGCCGAACAAGGGTGAAAAGAGTCTAGAGGTCTTTCCAAGTTCGCCCATGGCGAAGCTAACAATTTTCGTTTTAGAAGAGACGCTTGCCGTGAAATTCAAAATCGTGAGGTTGTCTTCCATTCGTTTTGCAGTTGTCACGATTTTGCAAACGTCAGCTCCATTGTTGCTTTCTTGGATCAATATTCCTCTCAGTCCTGAAGGCTTAGGAGTGCCAGAGAAATCGTGAAAAGAAAGCACAGTTTTTGCACCTGTTTTCTTTATTTCGCTTAAGAATTCTTTTAGGTCGCTGGTGGACAAGTCTGTGTCTACATAATCAAACCCGCTTTTAGCTGCGCTAAGCAGTGTCTTTTGGCGTTCGGATTCGGCTCCTGAAAACATGCCTCGTGAACTGAGTGGCTTGTTTGTGGCTATTTTTGGCGTTTTTCCATGAGTTGCCAAATCAGCCATTTCGTGGTTACTTTTGAGACAGTCAAGTCTGACTTCAATCAGATCCGCTTGGGCGTCTTCTGATTCTTCAATGAGACGCAGTGCTTCTGGGATCGTCTTGGGGCAAAGGGATACACAGATTCTGGTTGTCACCTTTCTATCACCGTTTCTTCGGGAACGGCTACGCCGAAATGTCTGCCTCCCTTCGCAGCTATGTGGACTATTACTTCGTCGCCTGGTCGAATTTCAGTCACTGGTTTTGAACTGTCCGGCGTCACTACGTGAATGGTTTCTGCGTTTTGGAGAATGGTTTTGATTTTCATTTCTTTTGCTTCTGCTTCTATTAGAACCAGGGGTCTCATCTCGATTTTTGCTCTTCCGACGCTGGTGGTTCTCACTTTCCCTTTTCTGTTGACTATGAGGACTTCATCGCCTGCTTTCAATTCCGATAGATAGCGAGTGTTTTGTTGAGGGCCCAACGTGTACATGGAGAGAGAGCCGGCGTTGACTCTGAATGGACGTGGTTGTACGTAGGGGTTTTCGTGGACTTCGGCCTCGACAAGGAAGAAACCTGCAGATTGACAGCCGACGAGGATTCCTTC
>CAYSOZ010000106.1:0-4486 GCA_964432815.1 uncultured Candidatus Bathyarchaeia archaeon | reverse complement strand
CTCAAGAAGTCTATGGCTATTTGTTTTCTCAGCGTCACAGTGCATGCAATAGGTTCGCCTTTTCTTATGCCGAAGTCTCTTATTGTGTTCTTCGCATTTCTCTTAACAGGTACTTGACCAGTCAACTCTTTTAAGACGCGAGTGGCCTTCTCCAGAGGTTCGCCTGACTTGCCTACGTTAAGGTTTACAACTACTTTCTCGATTCGGGGTTTAAGCATGGGGTGCTCTTCAAATTTGACAGAAACGTCCTCAGACAACTTTTGGTTCCTCCGGTAAGGTTATCAGTGGTGCAGCGTCGCCAACTGAGAAAACGAAATTCAAGATGGTTTGATAGCGATTTCCATTTTCGTCTTCTACTGTTACGAGAGCGTTCCTGCGTTTCTTGGCTTCGGTCTTTTCAATCTCAACGATTCTTCCACGTTTTCCAATGTTTTTTCCGCCAGTTATAACCGCAAAGTTGCCCACTTTTGTTCCTATACTCCCAATTACTTGCTTGTCTGAAAGACTCAGTTTAAGAATATCAAAAGTTGCAAATGACATAGGTGACGATTTCTTGACATCTTCGACTTTCACGCGCAAGTTTGAACCATCATGAAGAGCGAACTGCACGATTCCTTTGTCTATGGTTTTTTTGTTCTCTACTCTTAGCAACTTGAAAGTTGACTCTTCTTTGTTTATCGGATTAAGTATCAAACCTTTGTGCGAGGGCATTACTCTATAGAATTTGTTCATAGCTGGCAAGGAAATAACATCCATCAAACCAACAGGAAAACTGTCATCCCGCCTGACTTTTCCGTCAACGTAGACCTTTCCCTGAGAGATTATGATCTTGCCTTCTCTCCTAGTCTCAGCCATACTGATTATATCCCGAAGAACAAGGGATAGTGACAAACATTCTGCGAGAGAATGGGGTCCTGGTGAGGGCTTCACTATCCATTGAAATTCTTTCCTGTGAATTGGCCAGAATCTCGGAGCTGGCTTACGTTTCAACCTTCCAGTTTTTCCTTTCTTTCCCAAATTAAGTTCCTCCTCCCTTTTTCGAAGCAACGGTCTTTCGTTTCGGCGAGATTTTTTTTGCTATCGACTCGGATTTCATCTTTTTGCTGGCGAGTTTTTCCTTTTTTGCAGGGGTCTTTTCTTTTCTTTTTCTCGCAGCGGGTTTCTCCTCAGGCGGCATCTGTACTTCTTCCTTCTTCGCTACGGGTTTCTCTTGGGCCACCATAGGCTTTTCGGTTGCCTTCTTCTTTCTAGGTGTCTTTTTCGCTGAGGGGATGACTTTTGCCTCTTCAAGTGGCTTTTCCCCTTTCAATTCAACTGCTTTCTTTCCAGGTTTAGGAGCTATCTTTACTTCTTCTTTCTGGGGCAGTTCCAGTTCATGTTTCCTATCAACGATTGCCTTTCGCCATTTATCGTCAAGATTAAGGCTTCTTATCATAACTTTTGATGGGTGCACTGCGACGAAGATGTTTGTTCCGTCAACCTTCTCGCGGGTCAAACCTTCTATGAAAATGCGGTACCGCTTCAGGTCTATTCGTGAGACTTTGCCTTCGAAGCCTGAATGGTCTCCACGCATTATGCGGACTGTGTCACCCTTCCGAACTGGAAGTGTTTTGGCACCTTTTGAAGCCGTAAGTTCTTTCGACAGGGGAGCTGCCATCAGCTTGTGACGCACGTGAGCAGGTGCGTTATGAAGAAGCTTCCTCTGTTTCCGCGGGTCTTTCACTCGTTTTGTTGCTTGCATGCGTTTTTCACCTATACTATTATGCTTGAAGCACTCGCTATTCTCGGCCATCTTTCGGCTGCTTCTCGGGCAACAGGTCCGCGGATTTCTGAGCCTTTCATTTCGCCGTCTGGCGTGATTATTACAGCAGCGTTGTCTTCAAACTGAACCCAGATGCCATCTATTCTTCTGTAAGACTTCCTTTGACGCACTATGACTGCTTGAAAAATCTTCTTTTTCATATCTGGGGATCCTTGCCTCACCGAAACAGTTACTTTGTCGCCAACCGTGGCGGAGGGATATCGTCTCAGTCTACCCTTGTAGCCCATAGCTTGGATTAGCCGCAAAACCCGAGCGCCAGTGTTATCTGTACATCTTAAAGCTGAACCTGCTAATAGACCTCTCGAGATTTTCTGACCGTGACCGAGCATGCCTTTCGCTATAAGCGCCCGCTGTTTTGCTTTAGCCGCCACTCTACTTTTCCCCCAGTTTTTCGACTACAACAAAGGCAACGGTTTTGCTGACTGGTCTGCATTCCGCAATTCGAACATGCTCTCCCTCCTTGGCATCTATGCAGGGCGGGTTATGCGACGGAATGTGACCTCGTCTGCGCTCGTATCTCACGAACTTGGGTGAAAATTGTAAGTACTCGCGTTCAACGACGACGGTTTTGTCCATCTTCGCTGTGACGACAACGCCGTCCAACACACGTCCTCTCACGGAAAGCGATCCATGAAATGGACAATTTCGGTCGTCACAAGATTTCTTTGGTTTCTTAAAAGTCAAAGACACTACCATAACCTCTTGATGCTTTTCTTAAGGCGGTCCTCAGGCCTTCCGACCAAGAGTTTGCCATTAATTTCAACGATTGTTCCGTCGGAAAACTTAAAGTTGAAGACTGTCTGCTCTTTGATTACGCTCTTAGCCTTTCCATTTTGCATTAGTGTGAAAGTATTTTTTGTTTCGTTAATTATTTCGCCTTTTATCCCAACGTACGCTTTGTGTCGACTATTGGAGACTTCACTATTGGTTCCGATGAATTCGCCGTTGATGATGTTGGGAGTTATTCTCATTCAGATTTCTTCTCCTTTTCCTTCTTCTTTGTTTTTTCAGCTTTCTTTGCCGGCTCTTCCTCTGATCTTCTGAGTTTTAGTTTGTTCTCATGCTCCACGGTTAGTATTTGAGCAATAGTCTTGCGTAGTCCCCTTATTCTGGCGGGATTCTCCACAGCACCGCCTGCTCTAACCATTGTTCTAAGCCTAGCCAATTCTGCCCTAAGCTCAGATAGTTTTCTGGATTTATCTTCGGAGGACATATTGTTGATTTCTTTCGTCCTCAGTATAGGCATCTATTCTTTGGCCTCCTCACCGCCGATTGTTTTGTCTGTTTCGGCCTTTTCTGCTTCATCTTCAGCAGACTCCTCCTCTGCTCCTTGTTCAGGAAGTTTCTCGCTAGTCGATTTTTCTGGCGTTTGTTCCTGCAACTCTTCTTTCGCTTGCTCTTCTATTTTCTCTTCGGGCGGAAGTTCTTGAATTACTTTAATCTTGTCCGGAAACTGAGCGTCGGGAGGCATCAACTTTACTCTCACGCCAATTATGCCAGGTTTGAGTTGGACGTGAACTTCGGCTTTTCGCATGTTACGCAAAGCGGGTTCACCACATCTTGGAAAGTAACCCGCTCGGAACTTTTCAAATCTAGCACGTTCAGTTCGCAGTTTGCCGCTTATAACTATCTCCGCGCCTAAGGCTCCTGCGTCCATAACCTGGTTCAAGGCCCAAAACCCAGCGCGTCTAAAGTGAACACCACGCTGCAAAGCGGAGGCGACACGGGCCGCGACAACATAAGCGTTGAATTCAGGAACTTCAATTTCTGAAACTGATATCTGCGGATTAGTGACCTTAAAGGTTTCTTCCAGAGAAGTGGCGAGATCTTTTATCGTTTCTCCGCCACGTCCGATAACCAAACCGGGACGCATTGCATATATGACCACGTGGGTACCGAGTGGGGTTTTGGAAAGGTTTACGCCGCCGTATCCTGCACGTTCAAGTTTTTTCTGCAGAAATTCGTCGATCTCGGTTTTTTTTATGGATTCGGTAATAAAACGCTTTACTATAGACATTACTATGCTTCTCCTTGCCCGGGTTTCTCGTCTAGAACGATTTCGATGTGAGTTGTGGTATCGTATTTTGGTGAAGCTCTTCCGTGTGCCCTTGGGGTGTACCGTTTTATTTTCATACCTTGATATGCAGCAGCATGCATCACCCGGAGTCTGTCAACATCCAGTCCCTTGTTTTCAGCGTTAGCTTCTGCTGCTTCAATAACGGTTAGTACTCGTTCTGCGGCTTTTATGGGATATCTTCCAGCGAAGGTTTTCTCTATGCCGTGACGGTGACCTAGCTTCTTGTTATATCTCCTGAAAGGAATAGCCTTCTTCTTTTCTAATACATCTCTGAGGTATGTTTTTGCGTTAGAAAGCATCATTCCCTTGACTGCTCTACACACTTCTCGAGCTGATTTGTGGGATACTCGAAGTTCTCGACCACTCGCTTTCGCTGTCTTTTCAGGGTCTAATTCTTCCGCTATTACCGAGTATCCCCATTTTGGCATGTACTTCTTCTCCAACTGCGCATCTCAACAGCGTAATGGCGATTTATATGGCTTTCCGTAACACAACTAGCTTTTTCAGACTATACTGAAACGTGTATGTCTGGGCGTCGGACAGTGCGGCGTGAGTTGTAAGATATCTGGATGCAAGATTGTCTTTTA
>CAYSOZ010000105.1:0-4553 GCA_964432815.1 uncultured Candidatus Bathyarchaeia archaeon | reverse complement strand
GGATGTGCGTTGACTTTCAGAGGAGCACCGTGAGTTGCCCATCGAGTGTGACCGATTCCAATGCTACCGGGTAAATCGTCCAGGTTCAGAAGTTTATGAACATCGTCTATTTTTCCCTGGTCTTTCTTAAGCCAGATTTTATCGTTGCTTATTGTAGCTATTCCGACGGAATCGTAGCCGCGGTATTCAAGTGTCTTTAGGGAAGCATGAATCAACGGCGCGGCCATTCCTTCTTTCAGTACGCATCCAAAAATTCCACACATTTTTTGTGCCTCATTAGCTTCCTGCTGCTTTGTTTAGCCGTATTCAAGCAGTTTGACTCCTAATAAGGATTTTTAGGAATAAACTTTCAGTTCTAAAAGAATTTTTTTAGGAGATACAAGTGATTGTCCTTGATACGAGTCGCAGGGTTAGAAAGATCTGGTTTTTACTTGACACTATAACAAAATTTTTAATAGTACCTGCAAACTATGTTTGTGAGATTACTCATGGATAAGAAACTGCTGCTCCAAGACGATGAAGGGACCCAAGAGGTAAAAGAGATAAGCATCATGCGGGACGCGCAGAAGCTGAAGATGATTCTGGGGAAGCTAAGCTGGAAAATCTTGACGATGCTCTCCGAGAAAGAAATGTACCCCTTGGAAATCGCCCGGCAGTTGAATGTCCACGAGCAAAGAATCTACTATCACGTAAGGAAACTGGCGAAGGCAGGAGCCATAACAATAGAAAGAGAAGAAAAGAAGAAGGGAGCCACAGCAAAATACTACAAAACCGTCTCCCCTGCTTTCGGCATTGAATTCCCGCGAGGATACAAAGCTATTCAAAGCTTATCTCTCCTCGGCTCAGAAAAACAGATTCAAAGATTTTTCAAAGAATTCATCAGCGAAAACGGCACACTTGAGGGAAAAATAGTTGTTGGAAGCCCAACCCCCCATGGACCATTCAGAACTAGTGCAAGAGACGGTCACTATGCTGCACATCTGGCACTCTTCATCGGACAATTCGTCAAGATGCCAACAGACTTTGCCGTAAAGTTGGATGTTGACGTTAAAGCTGAAAAGGAGGAGAAGAACAATCTCATCCTCGTTGGTGGCCCAGGGACAAATCTTCTCACGCAGGAGATAAACGAGCATTTACCAATCAGGTTTATTATGGAATCAACAGATCAAGGATTCCTTCTAGGCGGCTTAACATCCAACAAGACTTCTAGAACCTATACTGCCGACGTTTCGGGTCTGATAGCCAAAATCGTGAACCCATGGGATCCTACCAAAAGAATCATCGTCCTGGCAGGAAACAAGGCAGTGGGAACCAAAGCGTGTGTTCTGGCTTTGTCAAATTTTTGGAAAAAAACTCTCCGACAATACAGCGGCGACGACGGTTTTGCGACTGTGATTCAAGGTTTGGATCTTGATGGAGACGGAAAAGTAGATGCCATTGAGGTAAATGAGTAGAATTGACCTTGCACCCAGTATCTGAAGTGCTTCATGGGCATGGGCATAAGAACATCCAATCCTCACACAGGGCGACTCTGGAGTTCACCAGGGAAAATCACTTGTCAAGGGAAGGAGACTGTATAGTTGCGGTGGGTGTGGACAAAGCTCTTGCTGATTTATCCTCTGAGTTCAAAGAGAAAATGCGAAAGCCAGAAACGGAACTGATCGTGTCGATAGAGGCGGGTGGAGTCCTTGAGCAGTTGACGGCCCGCGGGTCTGAGAAACTAATTTTGACTCATCCGAGGGACATTGTGATACGGAAGAGCGATTACATTTCCGACAGGACTTTGGCAGTTCACGCTGATAAGGCTGCGAAGGATTTATCAAGGAAACTCGTGGAAAAGCTTCAGAATCCTCTGGAGAACGTTAAGATCACGCTTACTGCCGGTAATTAGAGGATTTTGGCGTCTAGGACAAACTGCCATTCGTATGGCGCTGTCTCACGGACAGGTTTCTCGAAGAGGATTGTGTACAGTTTTCTGTTGTTCTTTTTCACTTCTTGAGTTAGAAGCATTTTCTTGCTATCCATAGAGTCGGGAAGGCGGACGAAACCGTAATAGTGAATTATGCCCCCTGAAGGCTTGAGTGCTTTGCAGGCAACGTCGACGAATTCGCTGGCTTTCTCAGGCAAATTCATTATGACGCGGTCAGCAACGCCTGAAAGCTTTTCTTCGACAACATGCCTCGCATCTCCATGAAGTGGAACGACGCGATCCTCAACTCTGTTGAGTCGAATGTTGTTTTTCAGAAGCTTGACAGCTTCCGAGTTTGTGTCTATCGCGAATACCTTCACACCTGGTTTGTCTTTGGATATTGAAACCGAGAAAGGCCCAACTCCCGCGAATAGGTCTACAACTGTTTCATTGCTCTGAACGAGAGTGGCGACCCTCTTGTGCTCATTTGAGAGTCTGGGGGAAAAGTATGCCTTCGCGATATCAACCATGAATTTGCAGCCGTATTCATTGTGGACAGTATCTGTTCGATCTTCTCCAGCGATAACTCGATACTCTCGCAGACGGTATTCCCCGGCAATTGAACCAGCCTTGGCAAGCACTGTACGCACATTCTTATGTGTCTCTAGAATGGCTTCGCCGACCAGTTTTTCGTGAGCCTTCAATTCCGGGGGCATTTGGATTATCGCTATTTCGCCTAAGATGTCCAATGCGCGGGGCATATTTTCTATTAGGTGAGCAGGCAACTGTCCGGCTAGGACTTCTGGTAGGGTTTTTCGAGAATCTGACTTTCTTAAGAAAAGGGCATTCGCCAACTGAAAAGCTGGTATTTGCATTCTTAGAATCCGCACTTCGGCATCGTTTGGACTCCTGACCAGCGGGATGGAAACGTGGGTGTCATTTCTATGGATCTCCAGTTGTTTGTTTAAAAGTCCGAGCTTGCTCGTCAGGAGCAAAGCTTTCTCCGCATGTCTTTTTTCGATTTTGGCGCACAAAGAGAGTTCAGACATAGTTAGTCGCCTCTTTCTACCCGGTAGAGGCCGTTGATCCTCTGAACATTGAAACGTAGGTTCAGCATTTTTTCGGAGAGCCAAAGGTTTGTTCTTAGATGGTCAGTGAGCTCTCTTGTGAAAAACGTGGATTTCCCTTGTGCCAAGCAAACGTAAGGAATTAGCATGTCAGCCAAGTGCACGTCAACGGTCGCGTTAGCGCTTAGTTCTCTGTGAAGGTTTGCTGCTGCTTTCCTGCCAACTGTTTCGCTTGTTTTCCCGAGTTCTCCGATGGCGTCAGCCCCCAATATGACTCCTGTCGTGGTCTCAGCCCACAGGGCTATTGAACTCCCTTTTTGAAAGGGATTTGACCTATCATTGACTATTTGAATGTCTACGAAGTATCCTTTGTCTGAGAGATAGTCATTTGCGGCTTTGGCTTGGCGTTCGGCGACTTTTCTTTCTGCCAAGAAAGTGCATATTGAGATGCCTTTTATGTTTTTTATCGTGCCGAAGGATTTGAGTTCGAGAGGTTGTGGATGACTCTGTGGTGTCGTGGTTATCGTCACTTCGCCTCCTCCTTTTGGATAATAGCCGTACTTGTTCACGGTTATTTCCGCTTCAAAGCCCATATTCTTGAGTTTGGACAGGAGAACGTGTTTTAGATAGTTGATTGTAGGAGAGTGGGTGGTATCGGTTCCCCCTGTAACGGTAAGGCGTAGAGGATTTTTGGCGAACAGGCACATGGGTAAGACCGTGATTAGGAGCATGGGAATGCTTCCTGCGGTCCCGATGTCGGCTCTTATGTTTCCTCCTTGTATCTCATGCGGTCTAAACCATATCTCTCTGGAATTGAGGAAAGCGCCTTCCAGTTCGGCGTTGCACATCTTTGCTGCGGTTAAAACGGCCTGCAAGTGCTGCGGTTTGAGTCCTGGTTCTGGTCTGTTTCTCCTGATGTTGAATATGTGTATCGGTTGAGCGCGAATGGCAGCTATCGCAACTGCGAGTCTAAGGATTGTGCCGCTTCCGCTTTTTTGGCTTCCGTCAATTTCTAGTGCCAAATCTTGTGCTCCTGTCATTATTGGTGGTTTTCGTACTAGTAGCAACTTTCAAATAATTAATAGGTGTTCTAAGTATTTTAGAAAAACTCGGGGAGACTTGCCGTGAGCGTTGAAAAAGAGAAAATAGACAAGTTAATTGAAAGGGTAGATGAGCTCCTTGTTGTTCTGAACAAGATTTCAGAAGATTTGCGTTCTGTCTCCGGATCGATAAAGTCTCTCGCGGTTTCCCAGATCACTCAACCGACAGCTCCGACTGTTGCGGTTCACAGTGTGACCGTGGAAAAGAAGAAGAATCTGCAAGACATTCGCATGGCATTTCCGGAAGATTTGGAGAACCTTCTCAGTTTTGAAGAGAGAGACGATTACATTATAGTGAAACCTAGGCAGTTTTTGGGGTCTGAGAATTTTGCCAAAGTAGCTTCTGCTGTTCGGGGTTTGGGTGGAGAGTACATAAGCGCAGGAAGGGATTCACATTTCAGGGTGTACAAGAAAACGTAGCTCATCGTTGAAACCAGTACACTATTCTGAAGTCTTTGAATTCACCAGTATAGTTTT
>CAYSOZ010000104.1:0-4584 GCA_964432815.1 uncultured Candidatus Bathyarchaeia archaeon | reverse complement strand
ACCTCGAAGCGTTATCGCTCCGTTTTGAAGGAAAACAAGTGACGAAATTTCTATGTAAATTGTGCTTGGCTCAAGTGCGGTAAAACTCGCGGAAACTTGACCTGGAGCAATCAATTCTGCCTCTTCAAGAGTATATATTTCAGATGAGGCTTGCTTGCAGTCTTCCGGGCATTCTCCTACTCTCCATCCTTCTTTCCAATTGCCCCCTGTGCATTCCGCAATGTAGTATTTGGCATCGTTGCTCGTCATGAAATAGACTGAATCTCTTGCATTCCGCGGAGGATCGGAAAGATGGACTCCAATATTCATGTGGCTCAGAGTCTCATAATAGAGCAGAACAACATCAATTCCGCCAGCTTCTAGTATCGACGCGGCAATAAAGGAGAAAAGATCACAATCGCCCTCACCCTCGACCATAGTTTCAACAGGATACTTTGCTGGCGCAGTTTCTACATAAGTCATCTGATGGACAAGCATTAGAACGCCGTTCGTGAAGTCTTCATCCGTCGTGTAAATCTGCCACAAACAATCAGCAATAGGCTTCAAAGCATAAGGGGTAACAAAATCTGGAAAGTTGCTTGTTCGCAAATCAGTTCTTTTGTCATCATAGTATTGAAGTAAGCTTTGAGGAACCACGACGTTAAGCTCGTAGGTTACATTCCCGTCGAGCTTGTTCAGAAGTTGATAGGCAATTCGGCTGTCTTGTGCAAGGCATACTGAGATTGTGGAAAGTATGACAGTGGCCATTATGAGAACTGCAAAAAAAGCTCTGTGTAGGTTCCGACTCATATTTTCTCAAACATTCAAGACATAGGCTTGTTTATTGATTTTGTGAACTAAGGGTTATTACCAAAAATACTTACGGATCAGTCATATTTTTGCTGACGATTTTGCCGCCGCTAATCTTGATTGCCTCTGAGAGTTGCATCACTGCCCTTTCCAATCTTTCTTCCTGCCTTTCAGCTTTACCCAATGTTGTAGAAAAGTGGATTTCAATGTGAGGGTTGCTTTCCTCGCCTTTTGGGTGGGATTTAACGTAAGCGTCAGGGTTATCCTTCATTACCTCATCAATCAATGGTGCCAAACTTGACTCCATAATGTCTTCTACGCAAATGCTTCTTTCAAAAAAATTCCTGTCGCCTGAAGGTTGCATAAGAATCGGTACTACTGTTTCTTCGAAGATTGCTTCCATTTCTCTTGGCACACCTGGCAAGGCTATCAATGTTGTCTGTTCTATTTCTGCCTGGACACCGGGTGCTGTTCCGACTGGATTGGGAAGTGGCACGGTTTCCTTGGGGAGTGTTGCCATCTTGAGCCGTGGTTTTGTTAATTCAACCGTTTCTGTATGGCTTCTTCTGGCATAGGTTTCATATTTCTCCTTAACCATCTTCAGCGCTTTCCTGTTGACTTCTAGTTTGCGGTTTAGTGCTAGTGCCAGACCTTCCAACGTTTTGTCGTCGAAGGTCGGTCCTAATCCACCAGTGGTAAGGACAAAACGCGTTTTCCGCTTCAATGTTTCTTTTATAGCCATCGCGATTTCTTGGATTTCATCAGGTATGACAGTAATCCTTCTCACAGCAAGTCCCATTTGCGTCGCTCTTCTACCCATCCACTGGGCATTCGTGTTCAAGGTTTTGCCTATCAAGAGTTCATTGCCTATGCAAATTATCTCCAAGTCAATCGTTGTCACAACTTTACACTTCGCGTCTACAGGTGATAAACAGACCTTTTTTCATACCGCTTGCTACCAATCTGTCATAGAGATTCTAGCAGTGCAGCCTATTTCTTCTTGCTAAGCCACCATTTCAAGTATTCTTTTCTTTGCTTGTCCTTTTCTTCTTCAGGCGTTTCTGTAACAGGTCTAAGTTTTTCCCTGATCTCCCAGAGTTCCTGCTGTGTAACAGATAAACCGCAGCTCTTGCAGACGTAGTGCTTGGTGGCGATAGCATAGTGCATATCTCCGCCGCATTCTGGACAATAGGGCATTACTTATTCACTTGGCAATAAGCACAAATCCTGAGATATTAGTCTTCGCTTGTCGTTTGCGTTTTCACATGAGGCCTATTCTCCCCAACATTCAGTCTTCAACTTGGGAAAATCTGATAATCCTGGAGTGAATTCTTCTAGAGCTTGTTCGAATTTTGGAACCCGCTGTCAACCCGCGCGCGCTTCAGTTGATCTCGGACTAAGAACCCTAAAACCAAAGTCTACCTTGAACATAAGAAATATAACTCTGCCTCGAAAATACTGAATACAGCACAAAGGGGACGTTTGATTGCAGGATTTTGACAAGCTTGGCGTCTTCTACCTAGGACGGGAATACGATCTCGCCAGGAAAATTGGGTTAGAAGATTTGCTGCTATACGACTCGAAAGACTTGGTAACTCACGCCGTATGTATTGGAATGACGGGCAGCGGAAAGACCGGACTATGTATAGACCTTATCGAAGAGGCTGCACTCGACGGCGTACCTGCCATCATAATCGATCCAAAAGGTGACATCACAAATCTACTCCTTACATTTCCAAATCTTGAAAGCAAAGATTTTGCACCTTGGATAAACGAGGAAGATGCGGAAAAAAAAGGGCTTTCTCCTGAGGACTATGCGAAACAGCAGGCCGATCTCTGGAAGAACGGGCTCCTAAAATGGGGTCAGGATGGCAAACGTATCCAGCGCCTTCGTGATTCAGCGGATTTTGTCATTTACACTCCTGGGAGCAACGCTGGGATGCCGATATCAATTTTGAAGTCTTTTTCTGCACCTCAACAAGAAATCAGGGAGGACGCCGAACTCCTACAAGAGTCGATAAACACAACGGTAACAAGTCTATTATCTTTGCTCGGGGTTGCAGCAGACCCCATAAGGTCAAGAGAGCACATACTTTTGTCCACAGTCTTTGCTGACTACTGGCAAAGAAGTGAGGACCTAGACCTTGGTCTTTTGATTCAGCTCATTCAGAATCCCCCTATAACGCGAATTGGAGTGCTGGATTTAGAATCGTTTTACCCGTCAAAAGACCGCTTTGTGCTTGCGATGCAGCTGAACAATCTCCTTGCTGCACCAGGTTTTAACTTATGGCTTGAAGGAGACGCTTTGAGCGTAGATACACTTCTGCATTCACCCAACGGAAAACCGAAAGTATCAATATTCTACATTGCACATCTCAGCGATACACAGCGTATGTTTTTTGTTTCGCTACTCTTGAACCAAATTGTGGGGTGGATGAGATCACAATCTGGCACTACCAGTCTGCGTTCAATACTGTATATCGATGAAGTCTTCGGATACCTTCCTCCCGTGGCGGGTCCACCATCAAAGCTTCCCCTTCTGACTCTCCTGAAACAAGCTCGCGCCTTCGGTTTGGGCGTAGTGTTGGCAACGCAAAATCCGATAGACTTGGATTACAAAGCATTGTCGAATGCCGGAACCTGGTTCCTTGGACGCTTACAGACTGAACGTGACAAGGAACGAGTGCTTGACGGGCTTGAAGGGGCCGCGGTTTCAGGGCAAAAACAGTTCAATCGGCGGTCTTTCGACCAGATGCTATCCGGTTTGGGTAACCGAATTTTCTTAATGAATAATGTTCACGAAGATGTACCAGTAGTCTTCGAAACCAGATGGGCGATGTCCTATCTTCGTGGGCCCCTAACAAGAGACCAAATAAAGATTTTGATGGAACCAACGAAGAAACAACTGATTTCGACTCCGCCTCAAGAAACCACGCTAATCTCATCTTCAAGTCTCTCGGTTAAAGTACGCCCTACCATGTTGAAAGGAACATCCAAACCCATGGTGCCTCCTGACGTGCCTGAATACTACCTGCCTCTGAATCAAGACGGGGGGGCAAACGCCAATCTAGCGTATCAACCTATGATAGTTGGAGCAGCACAGGTTGTTTTCTCCGATCAAAAAGCCAGAGTCAACATCGCGAAGGAACAGCTTTTCATAGCTCCCGTTAGTGATAGCCCAGTCCCAGTTAATTGGGACGAAGCGGAAGAGGCAAAAATAAAGATCACAGAGCTAACTGACAACCCACTGGGAGACTACGCCTACGCGGAACTGCCTTCCATTGCTTCGCAGAAGAAAAACTACGCAGTCTGGACGAAAGACTTCACAAATTGGCTAACCAGAACACAGAGAATCCAACTATTCAAGAGTCCTCACCTTAGCGAAATATCAAGACCTGAAGAAACTGAACGAGACTTCAGAATCAGACTTGAACAGAAAGCGAGAGAAGAGCGCGATAAACAAGTCGCAAAGCTTCGACAAAAATATAGTTCCACGTTCTCTCGATTAGACGAACGAGTCAGAAAGGCGAAGATGACTCTGGAAGAACAGCAAGCACAAGCAAAAAGTCAGAAATACCAAGTTGCCGTTTCAATCGGAGAAACAATACTGGGTTCATTTCTGGGTCGAAAATCAGTCTCCCGCGCCTCAAGAGCCACACGCGCACTTTCTCGAAGCCAAAAAGAATCAAGAGACAAGGAAAACGCTGAGAAAAACCTGAAAGCCGCAGAGCAGGAACGCGCAAGACTTGAACAGCAATTTCAAACAGAAGTAAAGAACACCGAAACAAGAGTCAA
>CAYSOZ010000103.1:256-4616 GCA_964432815.1 uncultured Candidatus Bathyarchaeia archaeon | reverse complement strand
GCTGGGCACCAGATGAAGCAAAGGGCGCAGTAGCCGTCGAAGAAAACAACATACTAGTCAACCGCATTAGAGGAAGACAGTACGTTGACGAAATTCTCGACCACGTAAAGACGGGGTTCCGCGAAGCAGTCCACACGTCACCATTAGCCAAAGAACCTGCTTACGGCTTGAAGATTAACCTTGAAGATGTGACCGTTCACGAAGATCCAGTCCACAGGGGTCCAGCACAAGTAATACCCATGACATGGCGTCCCATATATTGCGTTATTCTGCTTACTGATCCTAAACTGCTTGAACCGTTACTGAGCTTCGAATGCAGAGTTCCAAGCGACTTCGTCAGCTCCGTCATCACATTGTTAAACAAGAGACGAGGAAAGATACTAGATATGCCTTCCGAAGAAGACATGATAACCGTCAAAGCCGAAATGCCAGTTTCCGAAAGCTTCGGAATCGCCGACGAATTACGGTCATCAACTCAGGGCAGAGCCTTCTGGGCGACACAATTCAGCCGATGGGCAACAGTTCCGGAGCAGATGCAGGCTGAAACGATAAAGAATATACGCGAACGCAGAGGATTACCGCCAGTTCCGCCGAAACCAGAAGAATACTTCGAATCAGAATAAACCTCCCTCCCATTTTCTTTCCCCTCTACGACTTTCTTCTCGCCATACCATAGCGGCTACGCAAAAGTCCAGATTTTGCCGTGCACAATTTGTCTTAGCAAAGCTTAATGCATACAGACGAGTATTGAGTCCTGATGAGTATGATCGTGGTCGGCGTTTGCGGTAGCCCGCGGCAGCAAGCCACCGAATACATTTTGAAAGAAGCCTTGCGAATGCTGGAAGCCAAAGGTGTCGAGACACATTTCTGGTCTGTGCGCGGCAAGCACATCAACTTCTGCACTCACTGTGACTACTGCCTCAGGAACAAAGAGTGTATTTTCAAAGACGACCTGCAAGAACTGTACGAGCTCCTTAAAAAAGCCGATGGAATAATCCTTGCCACACCGGTTTACAATGGCGGACCCAGCGCCCAGATCAAAACAGTCATGGATAGATGTCGTTCCGTCTTGGTCGCAGACAAGGATTTCTTCAAATTCAAAATTGGGACGGCAATCGCCCTTGGAGGGGACCGAGTAGGAGGACAAGAAGCTGCTTTAATGCAAATTCACACCTTCTACATCTTAAACGGGATGATACCAGTCAGCGGAGGATTCTTCGGAGCAAACCTAGGAGCAACGTTCTGGACGAAAGACACACTTGAAGGCGTGAAACAGGATGATGATGGTGTGAAGAGTCTAAAGAAAACGGTTAAGAGATTCACGGAGTACCTGAATAAATTTGGAGGTGTAGGAAATGGGCGCAACTGACAAAGCGAAAAAACGAAAGGTTGCCTGGGGCCTCTCAGGCGCGGGCGACAAAATAGCAGAAATTCTTGAAATAATGAAGGGAGTCAAAACGGAATATGAGGACACTGTCGAGATGCATGTTTTCCTGTCCAAAGCTGCAGAGACAGTGATAAAATTCTACGGTCTTGAAGAGGATTTGAGGAAAAACTTCCAAAAAGTCTATGTTGAATTAAACTCCAATTCGCCTTTTCTTGCTGGTTGGATGCAGCTGCACAAGTACGAGTTCCTTCTCATCGCTCCGGGTACTTCAAACACGGTGGCTAAAATCGCACTTGGCATAGGTGATACGATGCTAACCAATGCAGCAAGCATGAGTCTGAAGGCATTTGTTCCCGTCTATATTATGCCAGTGGACTATGAAGAAAAGACAGTCTACACGAAACTTCCCAACGGGGAAGATATGAAACTGAGAATCAGAAAAGAAGATGCAGATAACGTTAGGCGACTCAAACTCATGGAAGACGTATACGTGCTGGAAGATCCTCAAAAGATCCCCGATTTTTTCAAAAAATGGTTCGGAAGCAAGCAATCCACGTAATCTGCATTTCCATCTTCCTTCATTAAGGTATATTGAATCAGTTATTGATCATATCGACCCGCGAGTGAATTTTCACTCAAGGCAAATATCTTAAACTGTCAATTCTGATTGCTGCTTTTGTGTAGCATT
The DNA here is from genome assembly GCA_964432815.1 of uncultured Candidatus Bathyarchaeia archaeon. Classification (GTDB taxonomy): domain Archaea; phylum Thermoproteota; class Bathyarchaeia; order Bathyarchaeales; family Bathycorpusculaceae; genus A05DMB-2. The sequence continues at coordinate 2,541 of CAYSOZ010000103.1, read as the reverse complement.
CATCGCAGGGCACAGCTTGTTTAATGTCAGTGTCAAATATGGAATTAGAAAAATGCATAACGCATGAACTGCGGAAGCAGTGTCGCAAACCCAGTGTGTGCCCTATTTCGTGCACTGCCTCTTTCACAACTCTAGAAAAAAAGGCTGTCTGGTCGGGTGCATCTCCGTAGAACTCGGGCTTAAGTCTCCACAGAGAGATCAATGCTTCTTTTCCAGGAAAACAAGCCTCGCCGAAGACGAAATTCAATTCTGGAACAAAAATGTCAGCGTCCACAACACCTAAAATACAGTCCAAGTCTCTTTGTTGAGCGCCAAGAGCTTGCATTTCACCCAGAATGAGATTCGAACGATATTGGTTACGCTTCATGTCAAACGCTGTTTTCGGGAGAGCCAATCCTTCGGGAATGATTGAACACTCTAAATCGGGAAGGATCTTATCTAGACTCTGTTGAATGTGCAATGGCACAGTTGAATCTATGCGCCCGATTGGTAAGATGCCGAGTCTCACTAGAGCACCCTAAACATCAAAATAATCTCCTGTTTTCGGAGCATAGGCTTCCAAGCCGAGTTCTGTCTTAGCCCAATTCGCGAAAAGTTCGCAGTTGCCCTCAGCACCATGAACACAAAAGACTTTCGGCTTTCCACCCAATTTCCTCAAGGCGTCTTTTAGTTGGCTTGCACCGCAATGGGAAGAAAAGTCAAAGTGCTCGTATCGGGCTTTCACTTTGCGGACTTTGCCATCGATTGTACAAATGCCCTTGTCCAATAACTCTTTTCCAGGGGTTCCAGGAATCTGGTAACTCACTAAGAAGACGGCGTTGTTCGCCCTCTTTCCGAGTTTCGACATGTAAAACGCGGCAGGACCACCTTTCAACATGCCTGCGGTGGAGATTATAACGCCTGGGGTCTTGATTGCTCTCCGTCGGTCTCTCCAACCTTCAACCCAGTCGGCGGAGTGCATGGCGTCCATGAACATTTTGGGATCTCTCAGAAAGTCTTTGTAGTTCATGATTATTCTGCTGGCTTCACGGGTCATTCCATCGAGAGTGATCGGATGTTCAAAATGATGAGCAGCCAAGATTGTAGCCATCTCCTGAGATCTTCCGACTCCGAAAGCTGGTACTAGAACGATTCCGCCTTTCTCTACTACTTCCGTGCAGGCTTCTACAAAACGTTTCTCGAGTTCAGCTCTTTCTGTGTGATCCTCATTTGCGTATGTGCTTTCTATGATCACAGCGTCGAGGTCGCCATAGTCCATGGTGGCTCCCGGTAGAAGTTTGCTTTCGTCGGTGTTGAAGTCGCCTGTATAAAGTAATCTCTTGCCGTTTGCTTCGACAAGGACGTGTGCGCTTCCAGGTGTATGCCCTGCGTTTATGAGTTGGAACTGCATATCTCCGACTTCTTCCTTCGCATTGAAGTCCAAGTGTTTGTTGCTTCTCATCATTGCTCCCAATTCAAGATACTCGAAAGGCAGGTAGTAGCCTGACAGATGAATGAAATCCCTGATGAGAAGCTGCGTCAACTCTAGATTCAACTTGTTGGTGTATAAGGGCCTTTTACCTTCGATGTAGAATATCGGAAGCGCGCCAGAATGGTCAAGGTGGCTATGAGTCAGAATCAACGCGTCTACTTCTTTAGGCGGGACATGCATGGGAAAACCAGGCTCACGATCAAGCATCACGCCATAATCCAGCAAAAACTGGGTTTTCTCAGATTTGACAGATACTCCTATCCTGCCGACCTCTCGGGCTCCACCTAGAAATCCAATCTTCAACAGGGGTCAATCCTTTTTCTTAGCCGTTAGCAACAAGTCAAGAAAACTGGTGTGCTATTTTAAAAATGTATTGACCCTCTCGCTGGAGACACTTTTACCAATCCTTTTTTTACAGCTTTGAGAATTTCCTCAACATCCAATCCGGCGTGGATTTCGGTGTAAACCGTGAACAAATCTTCCGGTTTATGTGCATCCGTGCCCGCAACCCCTGGCAAATCCATGATTCTTGCAAGTTCTCTTGCCGATTTATTTGCGGATGCTGATGAAGCTCCGTTGAGTATTTCAACGGCGTCAAACTTGTATTTTCTAGCCATGTCACCCATGCCGTATTCGCGGTAAGGATGTGCGACAACAGAAACGCTGCCGGTTTCACGGGCAAAGTCAACGATGCCGCCGACAGTCCAGGGTTCAGGCGGTAGTTCCTCGGTGCCCAGGATCACTATGTCTCCTTCGGCGGTGCTAATTTCAACGCCCGGGATAATCAGAATGTCTGGGTAAGCAGAAGCAAGAT
>CAYSOZ010000103.1:0-246 GCA_964432815.1 uncultured Candidatus Bathyarchaeia archaeon | reverse complement strand
GTTGTGATCCGTCAGGGCGGCAACTTTGATTAAAGGTTGGGTTGCCAGTTGTTCCACAAGCACCTTCGGTGTTAAAGTGGAATCATCAGAATAAGTGGTGTGAATGTGCAAGTCTGCCTTTATCAAAGTTTTTCGCTCGTGTGTTTTTTCAGAAGGATTTCTAATCGGGTTAAAATGTTTTTGCTTCCTTCGGCTCCTATGCATTCGAAGATTATGCCTTTCTTTCGGCATGCTTTTCTGCTTGAT
>CAYSOZ010000102.1:0-4685 GCA_964432815.1 uncultured Candidatus Bathyarchaeia archaeon | reverse complement strand
TTCCACGCATCGAGGGCAAACGCAGAATTCTTCTTCTGGAAAGTGGTAAAGGTTTAAGGTCACACCTTCAATCTCTTCTTTGCTTAAGGTTTCAATATAATCAAGTACCCTTTTCTGGTAGGCGGGATTTGTCGGGCAGACAAAATCGAAGGGAATGTTTAGTTTCCGGTTTTTCCTCAAGGCAAGACCGTTTTTTGAGACTGCCACTAAGCTCGGGTTTTCTCGGATAGCTTTGGCGTCACAAAAACAAGTAACATCATTCTGCATTTCTTTCGCTGCTGGAAAAATGGAACCGTCTGCCCATTTAGAGTAGTAAACGTGCATGTCAAATCCTTCCACCTTCTCAGGAGTATAGGTGACGAGACCTATTTTCATGCAATTCAGCCCTTTCGCGCAACAAATATATTCACGGCACTTATTTAGTTGTTGACTCATAATGGAAAAGCCCGCACTTCCTGTTCTAATCGATCTTACAAAATGCCCGCCTTGTTCAAAGCTTATTTGCATAGGCACTTGCCCGTTAGGCTTGTTGGAAGTTGGTTCAGAAGGGAAGCCTGAAGTCGCTGACATTGCTTCATGCACACAATGCGGCGTTTGCGGAAATCTTTGCCCAACAAAAGCAATAACAGTAGGAAACGAAAAATCCAGACAAAAGTGATAGGGTGAAAGCATGAAACAATTTGAGCTCCCGGTAGCAGGAACGAAGTTAATCCTAAGAGAAAACGTTCTTGCTGTGCTTTCTGATGCCCCTCTCACTACCGTAAGCTCAGCCTTTCACAATGGCGGCGGACTGAGGAAGACGAACGCAATTCTTAACGTTGAAGTTCTCAAGTCATGCAGTGATCGTTTGCTCCACGGCAATCCTGAACTTTACATAATGGATTCCGCGGAGAAGTTTGGGCTCAAAGAAAGCTTCATTGGAATGGTAACTGCCGCGTCAGTTGAGAATTTCGCTTTAGTCTCAAAGAAGGAGGGCGAACTTGCAGTAAGTGCCATTGCAACTGCATCTGATAATGAAGGCAACACTTGCAACTATTCTGAATCGGCAGGCGAACCTATTGTGACTGAAAAAATCGAAGGCACAATAAACATTATAGTCGTAATAGATGGAAATCCGACTGAAAGTTGCTTGGTAGGTTCTTTAATAACTATGACTGAGGCAAAAGCGGCAGGGTTAAGTGAGCTAGACATAAGAAGTCGGTACTCTGGTCAGCTAGCCACAGGAACAATAACTGATGCAGCAGTCGTAGGCAAAACGGGTCGGGGACCGGAAATAGTCTATGGTGGTCCAGCGTCTAAACTCGGTCAGCTAGTTGGGTACTGCACAAGAAAAGCCGTGAAAGAGGCGGTAATGAGGGCAGCCGAATGCATGTCTTGCAGATCCATAATAGCCCGGTTGAAAGAGCGCCATTTCCCGATCGAGAAAATGGCAAGAGAATTATCAAAGAATAGCGACCTGAAAGTAGACAAGGAAACATTAGGACCCTATTTGGACAAGACCTTGAGAAACGATCCAGTAGCTGCGTCTATTGTATTGGCAGCATTAAAAATGGATGAAGATATTGAGAAAGGGCTTATCCCACCAGAGCTAAACAAGATTGAGGAGACAAGCAAAAAGTTCGGCGAAATCTTCCGGTCGTTTCAAACATCGAGCGCTGCATTTACTGATTCGACTTCTTTGGATGCAGTAAATCTGCCTCCATTCTTAAAGCAAGTTCTAACAAGTATGGTGAAAAATGCACTGTCTGTCGAGAAGACTGAAAACCTTAAATAACCTGCAAAATTATTGCGTTAGCAAAACAATGAAATGGTGAAAACTTTGGAATTTGGAGTTTTTCTGTATCAACCCGAGCCAGTTGAAGGTGTCGACTATAACTTCTATCGTATCAAGCCAGAATCGGGAACTGTGGGAAAACCAAACCCGAAAATGTATACTAATATAGCATGTTTTGGTGATAACGCATTGGCTGCGAAGCGTCCCGAGTGGATTTCAGTGAGCGCTCAAGGCCCAGCCTTCCGCACAAACAAAAGATTCAACCTCCGGTGGGACGTCTTATGTATGACGAACCCGGAAGTTCGAGAGTACAATCTGAAGCTAATTGAAGAATGCGCCAAAGTTACTCCGGGCATAAGCATAAGCAGTCAGCACTTTGCTGAACATGCATTCTGCACCTGTCCTCGTTGTGTGGAAATGTGGCGTCTGAGCGGGCTCAACTGGATAGACTGGAGAGCCCGGACTGTAACTGAATTCCTCAAAGAAGTTCGTGAACGCGTTGGCAATAAACCGCTGTTTGTTAATTGTTTGCCAGATCCGTTGCTTGGCAAGGTCCGGTTCGGCTATGACTTTGATGCAATGGCTGAATATGCAGACTACTTTGTAATTCCGATGTTCTCGAAAGCTTATCCTACGCCTTGGTACTGGGAAACTATAGCAAGAGGGTTCAAGAGCATCCTGAAGAAACCCGTATTCGTAAACTTTTACGTCCGGGGTCCAAGAGAAACATGGGAGACGGTTGCGCCGACTAAGCAAATACTGACAGTTGCGACTCGAGCTGCCAGGACAGGGATAGATGGAATAATCTTCTTAGCAGAGAAAGCTGAATGGATTCAGGAGTTCCAGAAGAATGCGGTCGCAGACAAAGAAACTCGCGAATTCCTCAAAGACCACGGCGGCGACGAAGTCTTAGAGCTTGTTAATCGTTGGGAATCGCTTTTCTAAATTAATATCATATTTTTTCCCACCACTTCAGCAAACCTGAAGCTCCGCTTTTTCTTTTAGTCGTTCCAGTTCTTCTCGCAATACACGAGGGAACCTCTGGTTGGATGAACTAATAGCTGAGAAGTACTTCCTGCATTCAGCTGCTTAGAGGCTGTTCACTCTTCACTTGAAGTTCTCGTAACTCTCTGATCTTAATTACAAAAGCAGCGGCAGCCAGAAACAGGACTATAACCGTTAGGGAAAGAGTGATCGAGGTGAAGTTTATCCCTACTGTCGATAGCCCCAAGAATAAGCCAACAAGCCCAACAATGCCAAAACTCAACGCCACTGACAACACTGTCTTTTCCACTAATTCAAGCTGGTTTTTCTTGGAAAACAGAAGCGTAACGAGACAGTAGCCCGGAATGATCGCCCAGAATATGAAGCTAATCACGTAACGGAAAATGAAAAAAACTGAATCAGCTGGAACAAAATACACAACCAGCATGGTCAAGATAGTGTAAGAAATAATTACTTCAAACCAAAGAGTGGGCTTCAATATTCGCCCTTCAAAAATGTTAGCGCTAAAATTCTAAAAAAATAAAGAAAGGAGGTTTAGAGGAAGACTTTGAATATCGGGTGAGTTTCTTCTAATGGTCTAATATCCAAGTCAGCCATAGCAGATGCAACGTAAGTATCAACAATAGCCACAGCGGGGAATACCCATTCAGCTTGTTCAGCAGGTCCAAACATGAGCCAGTTCGCGCCTACTGTCTGCATTATTGCGTTAGTTGCAGTGACAGGCCCTTTTCTGAATTCTTTCATAATGTTTGCTTTGACCCAGCCCATAGTAGTCACGACGTTACCGGTTCCCAGGCCTGTTGGATGACCAAACTTCTCTTTAATCTGTGGTATAGCTCTTACAGCTGTCCCCATGTCCGGAGCGAATGCGGGAATTGCTGTGTCAATCAATGGTTTTGTAATTCCGGCTTTGTCAGCCAGCGCTAGGGCTTCTTGCAGAATCGCCATTTTTCCGTCCAGGCTGTTGTCTCTTGGATTGTCAGCGAGGACGATGGACATTTTGATTCCGCTATCCTTCAATTTCGCAAGTTCCATGTCAGTAACGCCTTTGTAGACGGAGTTGTAGAGGCATCTGTCCTGTAGACCCATGTTCTTGGCAATGTCTGAGGCAGCCATTCGGACTTTCGGACTCATCGCGTCCAGCATCAACGGAGCTTCACTGTGCTTGGCACAGAAATCAATGTATTTTGAAAAGGCTTCTTCCGTAGTTCCGACAATGTCGAAACCGAACGGAACGCCGCTTATGTCGCTCTGGATTTGCATTTTGTTAATTATGTCTTCAGCTTGTTTTGCGTCGAAAATTCCTTTGTTTGCATCTAGCACCATTTTCTGGCCGAGCCAAAAGATAGAGCCGATGAGAAATGTTGGCAGTTCTCCAGGCTGGCCTCCAACTTTTACTTTCCCCACTTCATAGATGTTTTGTTTTGTGTTGAACTTTATCATCTTGCCTCATCTGAAGGAGTTTATTTTTTCCTTTCGGCTATCGCTTTCTTGGCTATCTCAACGCCTTCTTCCTTGTTTTTCCCGAAAATTGCACCCATTGCTACTGCGTCTTCTTTTTTGATTGCTGCACCGCCCATAATGACAATTATCTTGTCCTTGAGGCCGGCTGCTTTCAATGCTTCGTCTAGTTTCGCCAAATTGTTTTTTGCGGGCACCGTGTTAACTGAAAGCGCCAGTATGTCAGCATTTGTCTCTTTTGCTTTGTCTATAAAGACTTGTGGAGCAACGCTCTTGCCTACGTCGACGGTTTTGAACCCGGCTCTTTTTAGTGATCTGCGAACTGCTTCTTTAGCTGTGTCGTGCATGTCTGGTTCGATGTTTCCGATGACGACTGTGCCGATTGGATGCTCTGGTTCAGGAGGTTCTTTTTCCATCATAGATTTAAGCCATGACATTTAAACAC
>CAYSOZ010000101.1:0-4754 GCA_964432815.1 uncultured Candidatus Bathyarchaeia archaeon | reverse complement strand
AGCTTGGCCACCAACTTCCCGAGACGTCCCAAATGATTGGGGAGACTTTCCCTACGTTTTCGGCGCGATCCCCGAGGGTTCAAATTTCGGTATTATGGCGCTGTTGTCATCTGTTGCGGTGTTTGTAGGCTTCTTCGGTTTGCGAAAACGGCTAAGAACTAACAAATGGGTTCAGTAACCGTTGGGAAATAGAACTGCAATATGACGCTTGGAGTTTCACGCTCCAATTTCCCATTTTTTTCTAGCTTTCTTTTGAAGAATCATTGAAGTTTTCAGCGCTTTTTACGCAGCATCAAACAGGTTAAGACAAACGCAAATTGCAAGGCATTTTCACGTTTTGCCATTCTTCTTATACTTCAATTCTGGAGGAGCAATAGTAATCTTCGTGCCAGACTCGACAGGACTGTTTATCCAAACGTTTCCACCTATAACCACGTTATCTCCGACTACTGCATCGGCTCCGAGAAGGGTAGCTCCCGAGTAAATCACCACGTTGTTCCCGATGGTCGGGTGTCTTTTTGCCCCGCGGATGAGGGCGCCTTTTTCGTCTTTCGGAAAACTCAGAGCGCCCAGAGTGACGCCTTGGTAGAGTTTGACGTTGTCGCCAATCTCTGCGGTTTCTCCGATGACGACGCCGGTGCCGTGGTCGATGAAGAAGTTCCTACCAATCTTCGCGCCGGGGTGAATATCAATACCCGTTAAAGAATGAACATGCTCGCTCATTATCCTTGGAATCATAGGTATTCCTCGCACGTAGAGTTCATGCGCTATCCTGTAGGTTGTAATGGCCAAGAGGCACGGGTAACTAAGGATGACTTCTTCAGTGCTGACCGCCGCGGGATCTCCATCATAAGCGGCTACGATGTCTCCGCTCACGACTGACCTCAACTCGGGGATTCTCTCCAGAAGCTCTTTAACGACCACTTGGGCTCGTCTGTGGCAGACGTCGTGCGGACATTCCTTGATTTTTCGGCATATATACTTGAGGCTTTTCTCCACTTCCTCCGTAAGCCGAGTTTGAACAGAGGTTAAGGTGCTGCCGAGAAAATATTTGACGTTTGCCTTGTTGACTTCTGCTTTTCCAAGGTATCCTGGAAAGAAGACGGAAAGCAAGTCATCTAAGACTTCGATGACGACCTTCTTCGAAGGTAGGTCCTTTCCTTCAAGGTGATCCATGCCTCCGAAAGTCCCATAATTATCGACGATTTCGTCGACAAGCTGGGGTAACCCTTTTTCGCTCCAGTCTTGTTCCATGCTTTTGGGGCTTCTCATAATAGCTTCAACCATATTCCGAGGAGTCCAGCAGTGCTCCACAGCGATTTCCGCGTTCTTGTCTACCATTTTCTTTGTTCGTGATTGAACCCGCTTGGTCATTTTCTTCCACTTCTTTTTGTATTGTGGAGAAGGTGAGATATAAGAAAAGCGTCTAAAACGAAAATAACCTCTCTGCCGAACCAACAAAAGAGCACAGATTAGAAGCGTTCTCGTAACATGCTTTTCTCTGATTCTAGAAACAATGCGACGACACGTTCCAGCATTGGTTTAGCTATCGGAAATTAGCCAAGACTTAAATCGGAAACTACGATAACAGGACATTCGTGTATACATGCTAATCGACGCGATAGGTTTAGTCTTGACAATAGGTTTCCTGAGCATAAGCTTCTGGAGTCTTTACAACGGACCTATTTTAGCCATGGGCATAATAGATTTCCGCAGAAGCAAGAAAAAACCCAACAGTAGTCTCGAAAACTCTTCTACACTATCTTTCTCAATCGTATTGCCCGTTAAGAACGAAGAATCCGTAATTAACTCAGTGCTTAATGCGCTTTCTAACCTGAATTATCCCGAAAACCGCCGAGAAATACTTGTTGTTGAAGACGGTTCCACGGATAAGACACTTGAAATTTGCATGAATTATGCAAAAAATCACGACGGCTTCACGGTCCTGCACAGAGAAAATTCATGTGGCAAACCTTCTGCATTGAACTTCGGACTAAATTACGCCAAGGGCGATATTGTGGCCGTGTTTGATGCAGACAGTATTCCTGACCCCAACGCACTGATGAGAGCCAGCACGTATTTTCGAGATAAGGGAATTGATGCTATTCAAGGAAAAACGCTATCTATGAATGCCGCAAGAAACATGTTAACTCGGTTCGCTTCCTACGAAGAGGTAATATGGTGCGAAATCTACCTTCGGGGCAAAGATGTTTTGAATCTCTTTGTGCATTTAAAAGGTAATTGCCAATTCATACGTCGCGCTGTTCTGATGCGCATGAAGGGTTTCGATGAACGCGTTCTATGTGAGGATATGGAGCTTTCCGCGAAGCTTCTTGACAACGGATACACCATCAGATATGCTTCCGACGTTGTTGCACTGCAGGAAAGCCCTTCCAATTTGAAAACTTTGTTCAGGCAAAGAACAAGATGGTTTAGGGGAACGATGGAAGTGGCTTTAAAATATGGCCGATTGATGACGAAACCGAACAAGAAAACCTTTGACGCTGAAACAACGTTTTTTGCTCCGTTCCTGCTGGTAGCCTCATTATTGCCCTATCTTGGGATTCTATTTAACTTCCTCGCGTTGCCCTCCAACGTATGGTGGAATGTCCTCGTATGGCTAGCAATGATTTCATCTGCTCTCAGCCTCATGGTTTTCGGTTTCGCCATGGTTTTTGCCGCGAAACCCCGAAGAGCTAGAAGTTTGCTTTGGCTCCCATTCATCTACTTCTATTGGAGTTTTCAATCATTTGTTGCCTTATACGCATTGATTCTTATAGTCCTGAAAAGACCGAGACAGTGGACCAAGACTGACAGAACAGGTGATGTTACCCAATCGAGTTTCCCTTCAGCAACTTAGGAACCTGTTGGATGTTATCCAAGGAAACAACTATTTGCACAAAGAGTTTGCTGCGCTTCCATTTTCTCTGTAACAATATTTATAAACAAACCAAAATAATTAGCGTACACAAACCAAAAAATTCCTGTCCAGTCGAGAAGTTCGAACAAAAGGTCGAATAACAGTCGGTCTGAGCCAAAAACGGAGAAAAAAATGGTGCGACTAATGTTCACCAAGGTTCGAGTGATGGGGAGATTCTTCGCAAGGAGAAAAACAGATTTGTACTTGACAATGATATCATGTGCAGGTGAACAAGAAGATTGATTGTGGTCAACGCCCCGATTTCAATATCTCACAAAGCATTGGAATCTCGTAGCCGACCGCGCGAGTTAATCGCTGTTCTTCTGCCAACGTATTGCGAAGCTGAAAACATAGGGAATCTGGTCAACGAGATTCAGAAGTTGAACCTTGACATTATGGTTACAGTTGTGGATGATTCTAGCCCTGACGGCACACCCAAAATAGTCAGGAAACTGCAAAAGAAATTTGACAACGTGCATTTTATTTCTAGAAAAAGAAAACTTGGCCTTGGAACAGCGATCGTTGCAGGCTTCAAATTCTTCCTAAGCCTAGACGAACCACCTGACTACATAATCACAATGGATTCGGATTATTCTCACAATCCAGGTGACATAGCCCGACTAGTAAGCTATGCAAAAGAGGGTAATGACCTTGTTATTGGCAGCAGATACGTCAAAGGCGGCGCGTTAAAGAATTGGCCTTTGAAACGGCGGTTGATTAGCCGCTGTGCGAATGTGGTCGCTGCGTTAGTCATTGGAAGGCGAATAAAAGACTGCACAAGCGGATTTAGATGTTACTCGAAAAAATACGTTGAAAAAGTGCTTCCCACATTGCACAGCACAACGTACGAAATTCAGATAGAAACCATTAGACAAGGGAAATTAAGACATTTCAAAATCAAGGAGATTCCTATCACGTTCGTTGACAGGAAGAAGGGAAAATCCAAACTGTCTGAAGACGAAATCATCGCTTTTCTCACTTACACTGCGAAGTCTTGGCTGGCAAACTTGCTGTCCTCATTGAAGTCAAATAATTCGACAGCCAACTAGATCACGAGTGATCGCGTGAAACAACAGGAAACCCCTCTTTTGCAGGGAAGGCTGAAGCAAATAAACTTTGCAAAAATTGATGAATGGTTCAGCAGGAAGTTCTTTCACCGCGACACTAGCGAAATAATTGTGTATCTTTCTGTTCTCTGCTACACTATAATATTTTCATACTTCACCATTCTAAAATACAACTCATTTAATGCATACGCATGGGACCTCGGAATTTTCGATCAATCCTTATGGACTACCCTACATGGCGGAAAACTTTTTTTCAGCACTGTAGAACAATTCATAAATCCATCGGGAGTTTTTTTCGGGATTCATTTTAGCCCAATCTTTTTCTTGGTTCTGCCTTTCTATTCATTATACTCTTCGCCTCTGACATTATTGGTTTTTCAATCGTTCATTCTAAGCTTAGGAGCCATCCCACTATATTTTTTTGCAAAGAGAGTGTTAAACACAAGAATAACTGCAGTTGCTTTTTCGCTGGCTTATCTCCTCTACCCGCCTCTTCATGGGATCAATTGGTTTGATTTTCACGTGCAAGCCTTTTTGCCTCTTTTCTTTTTTTGTACGGTCTACTTTTTAAGTAAGGAAAACTGGCTTCAGTACTTCTTTTTCCTCTTTCTATCCTTAATGGTTGCGGAGAATGTGCCCGTTCTGGTTCTTTTTTTAGGACTCTATTGCTTTTGGTTATATAGGAAACAATTTATTAATGCAATTAGAAAAAAAACGATAAGTGATAGGAACGTTCTCATTCCACCCTTGACAATCCTATTTTCACT
>CAYSOZ010000100.1:0-4796 GCA_964432815.1 uncultured Candidatus Bathyarchaeia archaeon | reverse complement strand
TTTCTGGACTGCCTTTTTCTTTGTGGCATTCTTCTCTGCAAACTGTGATTCCGTCTGGGCTAGGGTGGAAAGTTACTTGCTGTTCTCGACAGCGGCACTGCACCAAGATTCTAACGTGATCTTCCTCGTCGAAGACATCGACCAATGGGTCTTCAATTTCGGGCTGCATATTGTAGCCCATCGCAGAGCTGGCTCCTAAAGGCTTATTCCATTGGGTTCTCTCGAAAATTGCTTCCCTTGAGAGCTTATTCTCGTTGGCTTTTTCAGTTTTGTCCATTGTAGTTTTCTTGACGATGACTTTGCAGAAGTTATCTATGTTTTGCAGTGCTTCAAAGTTTTCCATGTATAAGACCTCATGTATTAATTATTTATACACGTATATATTAAGATTATCTCGGACTTGACACTTTTTCACGTGTAGACTCGAAAGTAGGATTGCACTTGTATGGTGGAGTAAAGGTGAAGTTATGATAACTCTTAAATGCAGATGCTAACCTATCAATTTGAGAGTCGATGGAATTGACAGAGCAACAATTCAAGAAAATCGGAATTTTCAAATGTGGCAACATCGGGACATCACCCTTACTGGAACTCCTACTTGACGAATTGGCAGACCGAAAAGACATTAAAGTCCGAACGGTAACCACCGGCTCCAAGATGGCTCTCGAAGACGTTGAGGAAGCTCTTCCAAAAATGCTGGAGTTTAACCCTGACCTTTTCGTGGTAATCTCTCCTAACACCGCTTTGCCCGGTCCAGCTAAAGCCAGAGAAACGTTTGCAACCAGCGGAAAACCAGGAATCGTCATCACCGACGCCCCTGGGAAACGTGTAAAGGCGGACCTTGAAAAACAAGGGTTAGGCTACATAATAGTTACCGGCGACCCGCTCATCGGTGCAAGAAAGGAGTTCTTGGACCCGACGGAGATGGCAGTCTTCAACGCAAACGTCAGCAAAGTGCTAGCAATCACCGGCGTTTACAGGATTGTTCAGCAAGAAATCGACAAAGCAATCTACGCGATCGAGGCAGGAAAAGCTCCGATTCTGCCAAAACTGGTCATTGACATAGCCGTTATCCGCGACAACTCCGTGCTGAGCAACCCATACGCAAGAGCCAAAGCAATGGCGGCTTACGGACTCGCAGAAAAAGTAGCTGAAATAAACGCTTTAGCATGCTTCGTGGAAAAAGAAAGCGAAAAGTACATTCCCCTAGTTGCTTCCGCTCATGAAATAGCACAAGCCTCCGCCCGACTCGCAGAAGAAGCACGCGAGATCGAGAAAGCCAACGACAGCGTCACGAGGAAACCCCACGCGAAAGACGGCAGACTCAAAAACAAAACCAACCTGATGCGTGACCCAGTTTTTGACGAAGAGCCGAAGGAACAGAGCAGTATTGGAAGCTGATTAACTAAGTTTTACTAACAGTATTGTATATACTATACATACTTGTTAATAAGGTATTTCGATTAAGTATATATTTTCCAGTGCATTACTCCTAAACAAGGTAATTAACATGGAAACACTTGAACTAAAACCATTAGCAAAGAAGAAGCTTAACGTTCTAATCGTCGAAAAGGAATACAATGAACCATTCCAATTAACCGAAATAGCTGCCAACCCGCTAAATCCACTTTTCAAGCCATCCATAGGCTTCTACAAATTCATAGAAACCGTTATCGCCAAAGTCAAAGTCGACTACGCCACTGAAGAATTGGGCATGCGTTCCCAAAAAGAATTCTACGAACAAAACGTTTCAGCAGAAGTCTTCCAAAAAGCAAATGTTCCATTCTTCCCAGTAGATATCGACGAAAACGCCAAAAACTACCTCACAGCCGCCCTAGACAAGAAGGTGGAACTGAGAAACGGCGTACTAAAGTCTCTGGACGCACTCTCCAAACAAGGCGCCAAAGACGAGTCCATGGAGAAAGAATACCTAATCGCCTACGGACAAGGCTTACAGACGGAGATCGAAGAAAAGGAAACAGAAGTCAACTTCTCAGTCAGAGAAAGCTGGATGGCAATGGGCATAATGAACCATGCGAGAGAAATCGAGGGAAAAGAGGAAATCACATGCCTTCACATATGCAGCCCAAACCACGTCGCCGGAATCAAGCAGCTCATGGAATCGTTGAACGCTAAAGTCGAGGTTGCAAAGCTATCGAAAAAAGTAATTTCCGCCACTGCAGAGGTCCCATCGGCTCCCGAGCTGGAAAACTGGCTACAATCCATCCAGGTCCAAGTGAAACCAGTCATCGGAAAAGGTGGCGAAACCCTACCGTCCCTGCTGTTCTACTTAGACACGGACCCGAAAGCCAGCCCCTTTGACATCTGCATGGCATACGACGCAGGCTATAACGCAGTCATTCCCTACGAAAACATGACAGCCGAAGAAAGCAAAACGGTAGCACTAGATGCTCTGCTTTCCAGAGGACCAAAAGGCGCCAAAAACACCGTTTTCATGATCGGAGGAAAAAACGCTGAAAAAGCTGAAGAAGTCTTCGAAGCCATCAAAAACGCGATGTTCCCGCCGTTCAAAGGAAACATAATCATCGACCCTGCCGGAGCATACACAACAGCCGCCGCGATGGTTGCCAAAGCCGAGAACGCACTCATAGCGAACAAGCTTGGAGAACTAAAAGACAAAACCTGCGCAATCATGGGAACAGGAGCCGTCGGACAAATCGCAGCCGTACTCCTAGCGAAGATGGGCTGCAACGTTATAATCGCCAGTCTCAACCCGAAACGCCTTGATGGAAAAGAACACATTGAAGGCATCGCAAACCTCCTCGCCAAAGAACACGGAGTCCAAGTGCAAGGCATATTCGCTCCAACAGCAGCCTCAAAGATCGACATCATAAAGAAAGCCGACGTGATTATGTGCGCTGGGATCAGAGGCGTCCGAATTATCGACAAAGAAATGTTGAACGATGTCAAACACATGAAAGTACTGCTTGACATAAATGCTGTTCCGCCACTCGGAATCGAAGGAATCGAACTGAAAGACGACATGAAAGAGATGATGCCGGGAATCTTCACCATCGGAGCACTTGCAGTAGGTGAGTTGAAGCATAAACTGGAGAAAGAGATTCTCCGTGAAGCTCGAACCCCTGGAAAAGACGTGTACAACTACAACGTTGCATTGCCAATGGCTCGGAAACTACTGGAAAAAGACCTATTCCCAGCTAAGATGACCCTGACGTTAAGCTACCCCGCTTCTAAAAGCGCTAAGTAGAAACCTTAAACGCGCGGTTTATGGCAATCTCTGCGATGTCAGCCGCGCAATCCGCGATTCTTTTTATATTATCGCGCATAGAGCATATGGCGCAGACCAACTGCGCGTTTTTCTGTTTTCCCGTGAAAGCTTTTGAGGCGATTTCTTGGTCAAGCACGTCAATTCTTTGTTGGTTTTTCAAGATTTCAACTGAGACTGGGAGATCTTTGGAAAAGAAAGTGTTGACCGCTTTGAGGTATATTCCGACGGCGAGAGTTCCTGCTACAACCATGAGTTCACAGACATCGTCAGGCATTTCTTCTTTGGTGCCATCTAGCATTATCATGTGTCGCGCCACGTCTGCTGCATAGTCTGCAGCATGCTCCATCGAGTAGACCAAAGTTTCGTACTCCATGCAATCTAAAGGGTCTACGCGGAGCTCGTTTGCCAAGGCGGGGTTTTGGGCAGCGTTCCTAAGGAGTCGCAGTATGAAGAGAGTGAAGTGATCTACGTCATCGTCCATGGAGAACACGGCTTTCGCCAACTCTAGGTTATTGGTCTTTAACGCGGTGAAAGCGTCTTCGCACATCGACTGCGAGATCAGGTGCATCCTCTGAATTGCTTGTTCAAGTGATGCCTTGGATTCATCTATGAGAGCTTGCATGTAGATACCCTTTGCATCAGACTCCATGATTCGCATATAGAGCATTGCAGCTATGTTGCGGATCGATTTTCTTTGTGGGATGGAGAAGATATTTCCGGAGATAAGTGTGATGCCCGTGTACCCGTTCAAGTAGCATCCGATTATTTTTCGCGTAATCAAGGCTTCGTCGTCGTTTGACCCGACATGAAGGGTTATTTCTTTGGTTTCAGTTTTCTTCTGAGCGCTTGGATAAACAACCAAGGAACGGTCACGTTGGATGGCGAACGACACAACGTCGCCTTTGTTTAACTCGTTTAACTGCATCCAATTCTTTGGAAGAGAAATCACCATGGATGATCTGCCTAGCGACATTATTCTTCGTTCCACACTATTCCTCCCCTTATTAGCAAGTCTATTCTGTTAATACCTGTGATAATTAATATATACCTTATTAAAGGACGTATTGCCTTGCCAAATATTTCTGGAAACTTTCGTTATCACCTTCATGGGTGAATTTCAATAAAAAGCAATGTTCTCAACTATTTGTTCTATGATGCGGAGATATCTATTTCCAAAGTTTCTTTCTTCTAGGTTTTTGGAGCCTGGCTGACTTTCTCATGTTTTTTCTTGGTGAGTTTACTGAGCAGACTTATAGAGAACGCTGCTTCTTCGAGAGGTTTGGTCCTTACGACTCCGGCTTTTTCCGCACTTGAGAAGAGTTCTTCACCCTTTTCGGAGCGGATGATCGTGAATGTCCAGGCGTCTAATGCTAAACCGCCGACGGAAATATCTGCCAGTTCAGAGCTGAAATCTTCACAGACACCGCAACTTTTTCGCACATACTGTTTGATGTCGGCAAGAGGGATAGCTGTAACTCCCGAGTCTGTAGTGACCATCATTTTTCCCTTAATATTCATTTTCCTGATGCTACCTGGAGCGATTCCC
>CAYSOZ010000099.1:2285-4883 GCA_964432815.1 uncultured Candidatus Bathyarchaeia archaeon | reverse complement strand
CGCTTTTAATGCGCGCTATTAACCCTTGTGTTCGACTAGAGAAACGATGAGAAAAAGGAGTTAGATCTTTTTCTTTTTAACCGCAGTCTCGAGGGCTACGACTCCCGGCAATTTCTTACCCATCAGGAATTCGATTAATGCTCCTCCAGCTGTGCTTACGTAACCTATCTTCTTTGATAACCCGTATTCCTGCAATGCAGCAATAGTGTTTCCGCCTCCAGCTAGAGAAAAGCCTTTTGATGCAGCAATTGCTTCAAAAACCCCTCGCGTGCCGTAGTTGAACTCTTTGTTTTCGTAAACACCCATAGGACCGCTAACTACAATCGACTTTGCGTCAGAGATAAGCTTGGCGTACTTTTCAACCGTTTTTGTTCCAATATCAAAAATCGAATACTCTGTAGGCAATTTGGTGACCACTATCTCCTTCCGCTTTCCATTAACGTCGAGCGCTAAGTCAAGGGGGAGGATAACCTTCTCGAGGTACTGTTTCAACAATGCTTGGATTCCTGGAATAAGTCCAGTCAATTCCTTCTTTGCCAAGAAAGCCATGTTTCCTTTTCCCAAATCAATGCCCTTTGCCGCCAGAAACAACTGCGCAGTCACACCGCCCACTATAACATAGTCCGCTATGCCGTTGCTTAGAACATACTTGCTGATTTCAAGGCTGTCATCAGCCTTTGCTCCACCCATCACGTAGACGCAAGGTTTCTTAGGCTTCTCCAACGCGCGGCTGAGGGATTTGAGTTCACTCTCCATTATCCGACCCGCAACGCTTGGCAGCACAGCAGTGAAGCCTACCATAGATGCGTGACCACGATGAGCAGCCGCGAAGGCGTCGTTGACAAATAAGTCAGCCAATGGTGCAAGGTTCTGCACAAGTTCAGTTTTAGCTTGCTGTTCGGGCGTCGCGCTTTTGGTTTCTCCATCAAATGAGCGTACATTTTCTAAAACCAGTATTTCACCGCCCTGCAGACTTCTAATTGCCTTTTTTGCTTTTTCACCGTAAACGTCGTCAACGTATTTGACGTGGCATTTGAGTATTTTTCCAAGAATCTCTGCGTGCTGCTTCAGCGGTGTGAAGTCCGGGTCGCCTTTGCGTCCCTGATGCGCCAAGATGACTACTTTGGCACCTTTCTCTGCAAGTTCTTTGATGGTTTTTTCTGCATGTGCACGTATGCGCACATCGCTGGTGACTTTCTTTGTTCCGGGATCTATTTCTGAGTTGAAGTCAACCCTTACTAAAACGATTTTGTTCTTGACTTGGACATCATCTAAGGTTAGATACTTAGCCATTTTATTCACTCTGCCTTTTGATTAGAAAAAGAAAAGTAGGGAATAGTTTTTAAAGTTTTAAGCCGATTTCTTAGAGTCCTGCCTTTTTGCCTACTAGCTCTATCAGTTCGACCATGCGGCAGCTGAAGCCCCATTCGTTGTCGTACCAAGCGAGCACCTTAACGAAGTTGCTCTTATTTCCCATGACCATTGTTGAAAGCGCATCGAAGACGGCCGAGGCTGTCGTGTGAAGCACGTCAGAAGAGACTATTGGATCTTCAGTGTATTCAAGTATGCCCTTCATCGAACCCTCTGCTGCATTCTTCATTGCCGCGTTTATGTCCTCTGCTGTGACATCTTTACCCAGTACTGCTGTCAGGTCTACGATCGAAACATCTGGAGTTGGCACACGTAGGGATATGCCATTCATTCTTCCACTGCAGGACGGCAAGACTTCGCCGATTGCTTTTGCTGCTCCTGTGCTTGTGGGAATGATGTTTACTGCCGCGGCTCTTGCTCGACGAAGGTCTTTGTGCACTATGTCCTGTACCTTCTGATCGTTCGTGTATGAGTGAGTTGTCGTCATGAATGCTTTTTCAAGACCAAAATTGTCAGCGAGAACCTTGCTGACCGGTGCTAGACAGTTCGTGGTGCATGAAGCGTTGCTGAGAATGTTGTGTTTCTCCGGATCATAATTCTTCTCGTTTACTCCTATAACTATGGTCACGTCTGGATTCTTGGCTGGGGCACTAATAAGAACCTTTTTTGCTCCTGCTTGAAGATGTTTTGATGCGGACTCCCTATCTGTAAACAAGCCTGTTGATTCTACTGCCATGTACACGCCAAGGTCCTTCCAGGGAAGTGCAGCTGGATCTCTTTGACTCAAGACCATCAGTGGTTTTCCGTTTACGATTAGCTTGTCGGGTTGGGCCTCTACAGTTCCGGGAAACCTTCCATGAACTGAATCATATTTTAGCAGGTGCGCATTTGTTTTGGCGTCTGCGAGATCATTGATAGCTACGAAGTCTATATTCGCATTTCTTTCAATTGCAGCGCGGTAAAGAAGTCTTCCGATTCTTCCGAATCCGTTTATTCCAACTTTTATCGCCATCTAAGATCACCCATGTTTTCCGAGTTTATCAGCAACTTTGACTTAATTAATTTTCCGACCAGAAAGAAAAAACTGTCCTATTGACCAGCCTTACTATGACTCTTAAACAAACCTCCCACGCTTTTGCTTAATTCATTGAATCATGTAGCATCGAAATTGATTTGGAACGGCAAACCAGAAATAAAAACAATTGAGATATTCAATGGCAGGGGCAA
>CAYSOZ010000099.1:0-2185 GCA_964432815.1 uncultured Candidatus Bathyarchaeia archaeon | reverse complement strand
GAAGACAGAACTTTTTGACTATTATTTCGACAATTATGTTGATAAACAGATTTTTGAACGCGCCGCAACCAAATGTTACCTTCCCTCAAACAGTCTACTGCTCGACACTATTGATGAACATAAGAAAGAAAAGCGGAAGGTCAAAGTCTCTTTCAGTGTGTCAGGTGTCTTCTTGGAACAATGCGAGAAGTTCAGCAGCGACGTCCTCGAGACTTTCAGGCAACTTGCAGGCACCGGGTGCGTTGAATTCTTGAACCAGACATACTACCACTCTATTAGTAGTCTGTATCCTGAAAAAAACGAGTTCATGGAACAGGCGAGGATGCACCACCTTATCATCAAAAACCTACTTGGTTATACGTCAAACGTTTTTGAGAACACTGAACTATTGTATAATAACACGATAGCAAAAATCGTTGAGAATCTAGGATACAGGGGGATATTCACTGAGGGTGTGGAGAAAATTCTCCACGAAAAATCTCCTAATTACACCTATACTCCTAAAGGTTCGAGCAAAATTCGTGTGCTGCTTCGCAACTACAAACTGACAGACGACATTGGTTTCCGATTCAGTGCAAGGTGGTGGAACGAATGGCCCCTTACGGCAGACAAATATGCGCATTGGCTCGCCGACACCAGCGGGGACTGCATCAACATCTTCCCAGATTATGAAACATTCGGCGAACACCACTGGCCTGAAACAGGCATTCACAGGTTCCTACGTCATCTGCCAGAAGAAATCTTCAAATGGCCACACCTGAAAATGAGCACGCCTTCAGAAGTCATTGAAGAACACTCCTCACAGGGCGAAATTGATGTGCCCGAAGCAGGCGGAACCGTTTCATGGGCTGATCTGGAACGCGACAGCAGCGGCTGGCTCGGCAACGCCATGCAATGGGCATATTATACGAATCTGAGAAGAATAGAACCTCTGATAAAAGAAGCCGAAGATCCTGAATATCTGAAGCTTTGGCGCTATTTCCAAACAAGTGACCACCTCTACTACATGTTCACGGCCGGAGGAGGACCAGGTGAAGTTCACAGCTATTTTAGTCCCTACCAATCAGCGATGGACGCTTTCGTAACGGCGCAATCATTAATACTCGACTTCGAAACTCGCGTTAGAGCAGCTATTCTGACCGCTAACGAGCCGTTCTTATTCTGCACAGAGACCGGAGAAAAAAATTACACAGGCGTAATGACTCGGAGCCTCAAAGGCTTCACAAAAGCTCTACTTTCGGTCGACAAGAAATCATTAGAGTTTCACAGCCATAGAGGAGACTTCGAAAGCTGGGCGGAATACTCGCTACATGACAAAACCCTAGCGCGACAATGAGAACGATCCGAGCCTCAAAACAAAAAGGGGAACCCCTTAGGAAGGCCCTTGCAGCTGCGGCAAAAAGAAGATACAGCAAACTAAGCAAACAAGCCAGAACAGCACTCATGCTTTCCTGAAACAAGACTCCGCCTCATATGCGTTTATAAGATAATCCTTTCATAGTACTACGAAGGACCAGGTGCACCATGAAATGAGAGAAGAGCTCCCTTTCCCTGAAAAAGTTTTGCAGACGCTACACAACTTATGCGCAACTGCAGCTGACCTTTCACGAAGAGGGGACGACGTAGCACAGATTTTGCAGAGAGATCCTGCAGAAATCGAGAATATCCTTGACAACTACAAGACAGAAGGCTTCGCCGAGAGTTTCTATGATAACGAGGGCAAGAAGCGCTATTATCTCAATGGAAGAGGAATAATCAAAGTCTGCTCGCTCTTCACGTAGTGGAAGCAATGCGTGTTATTATTTTCTCGTGGGAATATCCGCCACGTGTGGTCGGACGACTCGCGGAATACGTAAGCGCATTATCAACTCAGCTTGTCAAGAATAAAGTAGAAACCAACGTAGTAACCTACCATGAATTTCTAACAGGCGCTACAAAAGAAGCAAACGGTGTGAACACTTTCAGAGTTTCTAACCCGGTTCGCACCCATATCGGCGTTTTAACATGGGTCTTGACCTTGAACCAGGAAGTGGAAAGAGTGGCAGCCAATATCTACTTTAGCTCTCACAAACAGATTGACCTCATAGACGTATACGACTGGCATTTTGTGCCTGCAGCTGTCACTCTAAAAGCTGCGTTAGACATACCGTTTGTGTATTCGGTTGAGAGTATTGAGGATCAACGC
>CAYSOZ010000098.1:0-4885 GCA_964432815.1 uncultured Candidatus Bathyarchaeia archaeon | reverse complement strand
TATACCTTTCTTTTCGTTCAATTCTCTCCCGCTGAACTTTCCTTCTCTGGTCGCTGCTCCCTTTGTGCTTGTGACGTTTTTAGCCACTCCTTACTCGCCCTTCAAACGTGTTTCTGAGAAGCTGAAGGGTCTGTCAGAAATAACCGGGGAAGGTCATCAAACGGGTCTGGTTCTCTACGCCGTATCTTACACCATTCTGGCGTTGCTTTTCTCAGCGAAACCCTATGTGATAGCGGCTGGGATTTTGCCCATGGCTTACGGCGATGCTTCTGCCGCACTCATAGGCGAAAAATATGGAAAGAGACAGTATCGCATTTTCGCCAAGAAAAGCCTTGAAGGCTCGCTCACGATGTTTATAGTCACATTTGTAGCCTTCGTCTTGAGTATAGTGTTCTTTTCTTTCTTCTACTCTTTTTCGGTTTTAAGCCATCTTCTTCCCGCGTTCGGGTTAGCCTTGGTGGCGACTTTGGCTGAGGCATTTTCGCCTTTAGGCGTCGACAACATAACAGTACCAGCTCTGAGTGCTCTCACTTTTCTGTTTCTAAGCGGGAGCCTGTAGCATGACCTACATAATCATAGATGGCTTAGACGCTTCCGGCAAGAGTACTCAGGCAGACCGCTTATCCAGATATCTGAATTCTCGAGGTAGGAAGTTTTGTCTTCGTTTGCATCCATCATCGGATAATTTCTTCGGAATCAAAGCAAGGCAGTTCTTGTATTCAAGGGGCAAGAGCGCGCATTTCGCTTCTGCTCTGTTCTACATGCTTGATGTTATTCGTTCGATTCTGCTTTTCAATTCGAGAAAGTACGGTTGCGTTATCTACGTACGGTATTTGATGGGCACAGCCTATCTGCCCTCGCCATTGCACGTGGTTGCGTATCATTTTTTTACTCTTTTTGTGCCGAAATCGAACGCCATGTTTTTCCTGGATGTTTCTTCGGATGAGGCGTATCGGAGAATAAGCACACGATCAGATCAGGAGATGTTTGAGGGGTTGGCTGAACTTAGGAAGATACGCAGGAAGGCGCTTTCGTTGGCTTTGATTGGGAAGTGGACTATTTTGAATGCAGGCAAGCCTGTGGATGAGGTTGAAATGGAAATCAGAAAGCGTTTGGTTTCAGTTTGAGCATCTTGGGCTTCTGGTTTCAATTAATGTAGTTGACCAGAACGGCGGATTTTATGGGTCAACTAAAACTTCCAGAAATTCTTGTTCAAATCCGATTTTAGAGGTAAATTGAATAGCAGGTCCGGCGTAGTATTTCTGGGATTGCTGATGAATCTTGAAGAGTTTTCGAAGGAGAAATTGTGGGCCATGCTTGTGGAGCAGGTCCATGCCTCAGTCATGTATCCTACTCATAAAGCTTACACTCGGGAAAGCATTCTGCCCCAAAAGGCCGACGTGACTCCGTTGGAATTGGCTGAGAGGCTGAATCTACGTCTTGGCGAAGCAATCGTTATCCTGGACGAGCTGGCACAGGAAAGAAGAAGTTTAGCTCAGACCACTTGAACGCTTGAAGCTTTGAACGTGATAAAGACTTCAGCGCCTATGTTGAGTTCCATTTCGTTGAAAGATCTCTTTGTTATCTGAACTGTGAAGGGTTTGCCGGCATCCACCGTGAGTTTCACGAGTGACCCTGTGTCAGTGATTCCCGTGATCCTGCCCTTGAACACGTTTCGTGCACTTGTTTCTGTAAGGTTTTTGGAAAGGATTATGTCCTGTGGGTTCACGAACACTGAAACCTCGCCAAGTCTCTGACCTGCAACCTCAATCTGCAAGCCGTTGCCTACATCCACCATAGTTGTCCCTTCTGAAGTGGCGCTGGCATTTCCTTTGTAAGTGTTGCCGACAGCTGCGAAGCTCGCCAGATTTTTCGAGAGCTTGCTGAATATTTCCTCTGTCGCGCCAATCTCTGTTATCTTTCCCTCATCCATCAACGCGATTCGATGCGGCAAGGTTTTGGCTTGAAACATGTTGTGAGTCGCCATCACGATGGTGACTTTGTTTTCTCTATTCACGGTTTCGATGACTTGTTCAAGTATTTCGGCGTTTTTCGGGTCCAAATTCGCAGTGGGTTCATCCAAAAGCAGCAATCGGGTCTTTAGCACTAGAGCTCTGGCTATTGCTATTCGTTGTTGTTCTCCGCCGGAAAGCTTTCTTGCATTTCGTTTCTCGAAACCTTCCAGCTTCACGAGTTCCAGAGCTTTTTTCACTTCTAAATCCCGTTCAGCCTTCGGTACTTTCCTAATTTTCAACCCATATGCGATGTTGTTGTAGACTGAAGTGCTGAATACGGTTGTTTTCTGAAAAACAAGAGTGCTCTGCAAACGCACCTTCTCAGTGTTTTTGAAATTAACTCTCTCACCCAGAAAGCGCATTTCGCCACTTGTTGGGGTTTCGATGAAAGCCAGAATTTTCAGCATTGTCGTTTTCCCTGAGCCGTTCGATCCGAGCAACGCTAGAATTTCCCCTTCGTGAATTTGCAGGTTAATAGTGTCTAACACTATTTTGGGGCCATATGCTTTCGTTACGTTCTGCAATTCAGCGACTGCTGTCATCATTGTTCTCTCTGTAAAGTTTCAATCTAACGTATGGTGCTTTGGCTAGCTCAACCAAGTAGTTTACTCTTCTGAGCAATACTACAATAATGTTTATCGTGAAAACTATGATCATTAGAAATATCCCTAAAGCCACGGCAAGGCCAATTTCGCCTATCTGAGTATTACGCGAAATTGCTGTTGTTAGAACGTCAGTCCTGAGACCGCCTCCTGCGATGTTGCCTCCGACCAACAGCACTACACCCAGCTCGCCTATGGCTCGGTTAAAGCTTGCAATGTCCGATAGAAGTATTCCGTTAAATGCTTCTCTGAGAACTGCTACTTGGGATTGGGAGTCGGAAGCTCCGAGGGTTTTGGATAGGCTCATTATTTCAGGGTCGACGGATTCGATGGCTGAAACTCCGATGCTGATTAGTATTGGCGTTACCAAGATCGCTTGGCCTAGTATTATGGCGCCTGGTGTGTAAAGCAGGCCTAGAAAGCCTAGTGGTCCTCCTCTGGAGAATATGAGTAAGAGAATTAGACCCAGAACGACTGTTGGCAAGCCTATTAGGGTGTTGATTATGGTTTTGATTATTGTTTTACCTCTGAACTCTTTCATGGCAATTAGCATTGCGAGTGGTGTGCCCCAAAGGATTGCTAGAATGATTGCTGCTCCGGAAAAAAAGAGGGAACGGTAGACGATTCCGTATAGTTCTGGATCGCCTGTGAATACTAGTTCGAACGCTTTAATGATTCCGCCGAGTATGTCAGCCAATGCGACGTCCTCTAAGTGTAAAGCTCTGGATAGCCATTTCTGTATTGCGTTGGGCACTCTGTACCATTAAAGTAGGCGTAGCTTTTTATCCAACCAACAATGGGTTGAGGTGCATTGTCTTTCAGCGGTTGGACAGCATCGTAGAAGAGGCTTTGTCCGTAGGTGTCTTTGCCAAAGTTAGCCATAAGCTCTTGGGTTGTGGGTGATATCAGGTACTTGACGAAGTCCATGGCGTCGGCATAGTTGATTTGGGCGTGGACTGTTTGATTTGCCTGGACTGTTGCTGTGTTGACGGCCATTACGCTGTAAACGTTGAGCAGAGACTGTTCTTCGGTTATGAGTGCTGTTGTTGCTATTGAACCGTCTTCATGGAATTTTAGGTAGGTGCCAATGTCTGAGAGCGTGTATGCATCCTTCTGGTCAGCCACGGTCAAAGTTGGCCCCATACCTTGCCCTGTGATTGCAAACCAGGGTTCCGTGGAGATTTGCGTGTAGTTGTAGCCTGCTGCTTTCCAAAGGCTTATCTCTTTGGTGTTTGTGCCCGAGTTGTCGCCTCGTGAGACCCAGATTTGGGTTTGCCCTGACTGGTCAGGCATGTTTTGTCCGTATTGGACTATGTTGAATAGGGCTTCGGTTGCGTTCTTTCCTGTGATTTGTGCTGGGTCGTTTGCTGGTCCCACTATTGTGAAGAAGTTGTACGCTATGATTTTCCTGTTCACGCCGTATCCTCCTTCTAGAAACGTTTTTTCTGTTGAGGGCGCGTGAACCAGGACGATGTCGGCATCCCCGTTCTGGGCTTGTTGTATCGCTATTCCGGTTCCTACGGCTGTTATGCTGAGGTCTACTTGGTGGTTTGATTCGTAGTCCTTTTCGATTGCGTCAAGTAAGCCAGTGTCGTATAGGCTTGTGGTTGTGGATATGAAGAGTCTTCTCTTGGCGAAGTAGTTGAAGTAGGTTACTGTGCCTGCGACTACTACGATGGTTGCGAGTGCTGCTACTATGAGTAGTTTTTGCCAAGTTTGCATGTTTGAACACCGTTATGTTTTTCCATTCATATCACTAACCTTATAAAGTTTATCTTGATTATGCTCTAAGCAGAATGCCCACTTCTAAGAGACACAAACCCTCAGCCAAAATATGGATTGAATACAAAGGGGAGCCGCTGATAGGCAAAGGCGGAGCCGATATCCTTGAAGCCATAGCCAAAGAAAATTCGCTTACCGAGGCTGCGAAGAAGCTCCACATGTCTTACCGTTACTTGTGGAACTATATCCGAAAAACTGAAGGCACTTTGGGCGAGTCGATTATTGCCACTTTCAAAGGTGGTAAAGCTGGAGGCGGAGGAGCTAAATTGACGGTGTTGGGTCAAGACTTGCTTAGCGAGTACAAGAGGTTGGAGGGGTGTTTGAGTGGGTTTCTATCGTATCCTGAACATTGGGAGGTGGTAGGTTTGAGAATTAGCGCGAGAAATCAGTTGAAAGGAAAAGTTCTTTCGGTGGAAAGCGATGGCATCACTGCGAAAGTTAAAATTCAGATAAACGTGCCCGCGGTCATCACTTCAGTCATTACTA
>CAYSOZ010000097.1:0-4911 GCA_964432815.1 uncultured Candidatus Bathyarchaeia archaeon | reverse complement strand
TTTTCAGCTTTCTCCCGCCTAATCTCGGCAATCAATGCAACAACCAAGTCGCCTCGGAGTTCTGCTCTTTCATCTTCTTTTACATAATCTGGCTTGGGCCAAGGTGAGGTCTGAATACTCTCAAAGCCTTTATCGGAAGCGTACATTGTTTTGTAGATCTCTTCGGTCAAATGGGGCGTGATTGGCGCCAGAAGCTGCAGGACTACGTATAGCCCTTCGTAAAGTGTTTTCTGTGCTGCTAGCTTCTTGACTTCACCGTGTGTCTCTGGTTTGTAAAGTCTGTCTTTGACGGCTTCTACGTATGAATCGCAGAACGCGTGCCAAGTGAAATTTCGGATCTCTTCTATAGCGATGTTGAATTGGCATTTTTCCATGGCATCTGTGACTGTCCGTATTAACTTTGCTGCTTTGCTAAGTATCCATTTGTCTAACGGCTGGAGTCCAGGTTCGACGGCTTTGGTTGGATTATAGTCTGCTAAGAGTTTGCTAGCGAAGCTTGAAACGTTCCACAGTTTAACCAGAAATCGCCTGCCATATTCAACGTCAGGCCAGCGGAAGGGAATATCCGAACCTGTCGCGCCTCCTCCCGCTGCCCATTGGCGGGTTGCATCTGAACCATATTTGTTCAGAACTTCGGGCGCTGCAACGTAATTCTTGAGCGACTTGCTCATTTTTCTGCCGTCTGCACCGAGTACCATTCCATTTATGAGACAACTTTTGTAGGGCGTTTCGTTGAACAGAGCTAGATGCCTAACCATGAGGTAGTAAGCCCAAGTTCTGATTATGTCAATTCCTGAAGGGTGAACATCGGCAGGAAAACGCTTTCGCCAATCTTCGAGGTCGGGCCAACCTGCATGAACTGCACACGTAATCGACGAGTCCATCCATGTATCGAACACATCTTGCTCTGGAATGAACTCTCGACCACCGCACCGAGAACATTTGTCTATCGGTGGGTTTTTGAGTTTGGGATCTATTGGAAGCCATTCTTCTCTGGCAAGAATTATCTCGTTGCAGTTTTTGCAGTACCATACTGGAATAGGAGTGGCAAATAATCTCTGGCGGCTTATTACCCAATCCCAGTCGAGCGAACGTGCCCAGTCGATGAGACGTGTTTTCATGTAGTCAGGGTACCATACAACTTCATTGGCTGTTTTCTCCACGCTGTCGGTTAGAGAGCGTGTTTTCATGAACCATTGCTTTACTTCGAGTATTTCGACATGCGTTTTGCAGCGATCGCACACACCGACTTCTTGCATGATTTTCTCGGTTTTCTCAAGCAAATCCGCTGCTTTGAGGTCTTCGACAATGACTTTACGAGCTTGGTTAATGGTCATATCCGCGTATTTGCCTCCATTCTCGGTTAATCGCCCATTTCCAGTGAGAAGCGTAATAACGGGGAGTCTATGCCTCATCACTGTTTTGACATCTTCTTTGTCGCCGTAGGTGCAAATCTGAACGACACCCGTTCCAAAATCTGGGTCAACAGCCTCATCCCCAACGATCGTCACTTTTCTGTCTGTAAAAGGCACGATGACTTTTCTGCCGATGTATTCCTTATAACGTTCGTCTTCAGGGTTTAC
Source organism: uncultured Candidatus Bathyarchaeia archaeon (assembly GCA_964432815.1). Lineage (GTDB taxonomy): Archaea > Thermoproteota > Bathyarchaeia > Bathyarchaeales > Bathycorpusculaceae > A05DMB-2. The sequence goes on along the minus strand of CAYSOZ010000097.1, from coordinate 3,328 downwards.
TTCAACTGCGACACAGGCAGGAATGAATTCAGGACGAGACGTGGCAATTAACAGGTATTCGTCGCCACTCTCTAAGGGGAAGCGAATGTAGTTCAAGGTTCCCTCGCGTCTTTCATAGTCAATTTCCGCGTCAGCAATCGCTGTTTCGCAGTGTGGACACCAGTTAACAGGGTGTGTGCCTTGATACATGTAACCCTTCTTGTGAAGCAGTATGAAGCTTAGCTGTGTTCTTCGCCAATAGTCCGGATCCATGGTACGATATTCGGTGGTCCAGTCTATGCTGCAACCCAGTTTGAGTATGCCTTCTTTCATTATAGAAATATACTTCTCTACAAGCAGTTCACACCATTTCCTGAATTGGTCAGGGGGCACATCTCGCTTCCGGATTTTGTTCTCCTTTTCAACCTGGATCTCGATGCCTAAACCGTGACAGTCCCAACCTTGTGGAAAAAGGACGTTATAACCGAGCATTCGCTTATAACGTGCAACTATGTCAAAATACGTCCAATTGAGAACATTGCCCATGTGCAACTCCCCCGATGGATAGGGTGGAGGAGTGTCGATAGTAAAAGGCACGTTTTTCGTGTCTTTCCAGTCAAATCGATGAATTCCCATCTCCTCCCACTTCTGCTGCCATTTTCTCTCGATCTCGGAAAAGTTGTATTCTTTCGGCAATGGCTGCATGTTTTTTGGTTCCTTACTGACTTAATAGATTAAGGAAAATTAAAATACAACCTTAAAACATTATCCCCTTCAAGGTTTCGGGGAGCTGAGAGAGGGACTCGGCTGAGAGGACAGCTGGATGCTGTCGACCCAAAGAACCTGAACCAGATAATACTGGCGGAGGAAAAGAAACCGCTTGAGCGAAAAAACCACCGATCTTCCAGACGCGAATTCTCGCAGAAGCCACAATTTTCATCGCATTGACAATAGTGTTGAAAGACGTTTTGCCACCCATCTATGAACTGCCTCAAGGAGGTTCAGTGACTGTGGCTGGCTTGGTTCCACTCGTATGGTTCGCGTTGCGACGAGGCATAAAATATGGAGTTTTCGCTGGCTTTGTGTATGGACTTTTGCATGCTATCCTTCCAGGAGCGTACATAATTCATCCGGTGCAAGGCTTGTTAGACTATCCCCTTGCTTTCGCTGCACTTGGCTTAGCAGGCATCTCGAAAAGGAAGTCTCCGATAGGCGGAGTTGCGGTTGGCGTCATTGGAAGATTTCTATGCTCGTTTGCAGCCGGCATGATATTCTTTGCAACACTTGACCTGCCCGGTGTATGGACGTCGGCCGTTTATAACGGAATCTATCTCATTCCTGAGTTCGTCATCACAGCAATCGTCATATTGATATTGCTAAGGAGAAGACTGCTGCACGTTTACATGTAAACTGCAGTATTTTCCCTTTTGCCGAAAAAACTCGGCTACTAAAATTTGATTCTCTGAGCATATGTGTAAACGTTCATCCGTTTTCCACGAACGAAACCAGCCAAAGTCAAATTCGCCTGCTTCGCCATTTCAATACCTGAGGATAAAGCTGCCGCCAGCGAAGCGACTATAGGCAAGCCAACCTTCGTCGCTTTGAAAACGACGTCCCCAGACAATCGTCCGCTCAAAGCCAGAAAACACTGTTCGAAGTCAGTTTTGCACAATGCCGCTATTCCGATTGCCTTGTCGACAGCGTTGTGTCTGCCAACATCCTCAGCAATTGCAACCAACGAGCCGTCACGATTGTGTATTGAAGCAACGTGAACCCCGCCCGTTTGTTTGAAGACTTCAGCCTTGAAATTCAATTGGTTGACACTTTTGAAGATCACTTCAGCATCCACTTGCAGATTTGACCTGACTCTGGGATTCTTGCCTTTGTATTGATAAGGTGCGCTGCTACCGCAGGCTGAAGTGACGACACGTGCGTGTAACCTGGAAATGTTCACGCGATCTTCAACGCTAACGCTGGCATTCAGCTTCACTGTGCACGAATTCTCCTTCTCTTTAAGGATGATTTCCTCGATTTCTTGGGTCGATTCGAGGACTCCTTCCGAAAGCAGATGGCCAACTGCCATCTCCTTCAGATTACTAGGTGAACAAAGAATTGTTGCCCAGTACGTCGTGTTTATGAACAGGTGAAGAGGTTTTTCTTCGGCAACATAGTCCGTTATATTCTTGAGAGTTTTTGTGGACAGATCATATTTTACGATTTCCACTTCAAGCATATTTTCATCCTACCTTTTTAGTTCGTATAAGACAAGATCCACGATCTCATCGGCAATATTGACTTTTGTCACGATCTGCAAGCCTTTCCATCCTGGTTGGCTGTTCACATCAACAATCATTGGACCATGTGGACCTTCGAGGATATCAACGCCCGCAACTTTGCAGCCGACAGCCTTCGAGGCCTTCACAGCTAATGTTTCGTAATCGTGATCAAGCTCTATGGGGGCTGGTCTTGCACCTTGACTGTAGTTCGTTTTCCATCCCTCCGCAACACGTCGCATAGCAGCTATTACATGACCATCAACAACGAATGCACGTATGTCAGAAGTTCCGTGGGGCACGAATTCCTGGAGGTAAATTACACCATGATAAAATGTTATTGCCTTGAAAACTGTGTTGGCTATTTCCGAATCATTAACTCGGGTTGCGCCAATGCCTCTTGAGCCGAAAATTGGTTTGACTACGACATCTCCGCCCAGTTCGGCGAATGCCTTCAGCGCCTCATTTACGCTCTCAGTTGCCACCGTATGGGGCACAGGCACACCATTGTCTTCTAGAATAGACAAAATGTCGTATTTATCTGCGCAGTGTTCAATGGCTTCAGCAGGGTTTATCACGTAGAAACCTAGTCGTTCAAGTTTGTAAAGCATGTCCATTCTGAAAACGAGCTCTTCAAGCGATCCCCTTCCAATGGGACGCACTATCAGTGCATCTATTTCCTCCACAAGTTTTGTGCTATTGAATTTGAAATATGGTTTGTACCCGACTTGCGCAACTAGTCTGGGAAAAGTAAAGCATTCGTATGGAACACCACGTTTCATGAGCGCTTTCCTGAGCTGGGTGCTGCTCCAAGCTTCCATATTCCTCGTTGCGATTCCAATTTTCAAGATGATATCTTCCTTGGGATCCTATTCTGCAACAGATGCTGATTAATTATACTCTTAAAGCTTCTGTGACTCTTCCGAAGAGGCAACGCTAAAGTTATTACTCCGAACTTGTTTTTGTGATTGACTATAGCCCGGTGGTGTAGCGGTCAAGCATAGGGGCCTCTGGAGCCCTTGACGAGAGTTCGAATCTCTCCCGGGCTACTTTGTCCCAGGCGTGAATTCATACTT
>CAYSOZ010000096.1:0-4913 GCA_964432815.1 uncultured Candidatus Bathyarchaeia archaeon | reverse complement strand
AGGTGGATACTCATAAACAAGCACGGCAATCTTCATTCTCGGCTTTCACCAGTTTCCAGTTTTAGCATTACGTATCTTCATACTAAAGCTTTGCTTATTATCACTCAAGCTCAATATCTAAAACTGAAGGTTTGAATAGGTCTATTGCACATAATACCTCAAAGGTGTAAATCAACGATGAGTTTGCCAATTAACAAACGCGAGATACTAGAAACCATGCTGATAAACGACAAACCTGCAAAAGCAACCGACATTGCCAAAGATACTGGAAGAGACTTCAAGCCAGTAATGATGCACATTCTCGGTCTCATCCGCATGGGATATGTGTATACGCCTGAAAAAGGACTTTATGCCATAGCGGGAAAAGGAAAACAAGCCCTTGGCTTGCCTGAAACAAGCAAGGAGGCCGCCAAGACAATAATTGCGCAATTCCCCAGCAACAAAGCATTTCACTTTTACTTTGATATAGGGAAACCATTGGATGTCTACGCATGCAGTCTTCAGGATTTTTCAAGCAAGATCTCGAAAGCCGGTCAAGGTTCAATAGAATTTCACTTGAAGCGAGGCGATTTTGAAGCTTGGTTTGCAGCGATTGGTGATCTAGAATTGGCTAAGGTAGCATTGCTTCTGAAGGAGAGAAAAGTTGCAGGACCTGACCTTTCCGCAAGACTGCAGAACCTTGTTGAGAAAAGGCTTAGGGCGTTAGCTGTAATAGCCTGTTAGCATGCTCGTCGGTAGTAACGTCTGCCTTTACAACGGCTTGAAGCGTTTTCCAAGCTTCTCCAGAACTTGGTGAATCGTTGTATACTCCATTTCTTCCGCGCCCAAACGTGCAGGTTCAAACTCACCCATATTCCTAAGCGCGCAAGCATTCTGCATGGCTTCATGTCTTGCCAAGGCAAAGGCAGGGTCATCAAACAAGTCAGCGATCATGGGGTTTCCTTCGTCATCACTCGAGATTCTGCCGTCTGCCACCTGAAGGCCCAGGGCAACAATCCTCGGAGGACCGTCGAACACAGTGCATTTTGACGACTTCAGTCCAACAGGCATCAAAGGTCCCCAGTGGCTTCCACGCATCCAACCCTGAACAAAGTAGCTATGCATGAAAGGAGCCAGAACCTCACCCACAGCAGGCAACCCAAACTGAGCCCGCGCAATCATGACAGGATCATCCTTCCCAACATATTTCCCAGCAATCAACGAGAGTTTGCTCACGCTACTTGCCGCGCAGATCAAATCGTCGTTTGCCCGCCAAACACGCGAAATAGCGTATCGCCCAACAGTGCCAATCAGAGCCAGCAGCTCATACGATTCGTCGGGACATTTCAGTGTTATCGATTTGTCTTCCCTAGTGTCAATAACTTCAAACTTGAAACCGCACAACATGTTCGGGTCAATGACTAGACCAGCCGTGTTCATCGGATCAGCGAAGATTCTGAAAAGAGGGTAATTAAACGATCCAGCAGAAGTTTTGTCGGCTGCAAACACAATAATCGGGTCAGACTTTCTTTCTTCAATCTCAATCTCTGCCACGCCAGGACCCATTCCTCTGACGTTACCGCTGAAGGCATCTTTCAAAAGGTCTTGTCCGGCAGCGTAAAGCTTCATCTGCGAGGCCTTGTTTGAGGCTTCTTTGAACGTTTCCCAGGCTAATTTATGAACGTCATGGTTCTGTTCCCCTCTTTCGTGTGCCATAAGTAATTCAAGGTCATCGCCGGCGTTGAAAACGTAATAGTTGTTTATGATGCCCTCTTTAACGGCTTTTTTGAGGTTTTTCTCAGCAACATCAAACAGGGGTTTGGGGACAATGTGGTGGCCAGCCAACGAGCCAACATCGCACTTGATTATAGAGATCGTGGTTTTCTTCGGCATTTCACAATCCCTGTTTAAAACTGAGGGTGGATTACATTTAAGTTTTTTCAAAAAGTCTCAGAGAAACCTTTGGAGAAACTGTGAAATAATAAGAGTCGTATATTCAGTGTTGGAAGGTGTCAGTGGTGAGCGAGTTTCGAGTGGTCTCGGCAAAAATCCCCGAAGACGTGTACAATGAGATGGTTTTGCGCATCCCTGAGGGAGACAGAAGCGACTTCATCCGTGAAGCTTTGATGGAGAAACTTCAGAAAACGCCAAAGGCGGATAAGCTTCTGGGTCTCGAAAAAAGAATGGACAAGATTGAAAATGAACTCGGCGAGATAAAAAAATGCCTCGCCGAATTAGAGCTGTTAACCTACCAAAATGGAAAAGTTAACCCGCATACGTTTTGCATAGACGAAATAGACCACAAAATAGTCGATTATCTCTTGCACTATAAAGGCGCAACCACACCGGAACTAGCAGACTACATAAAGACCAACAGGTGGATGGTGCTCAATAGACTCAGAAAGATTCAACGCAAGTCAAAAAAACAATTTGGCAAACCAATATTGGATTACTATGGGGGTGAAAAATCCGGGAAAAAGAAGGCATGGTGGATAAACGAAGAAATAGTTCAGGAATAGCAGCGATTAACTTTTTATTCAGAGTCTGTGTTCGGTTTGAAGTGGGGCCCGTAGCCCAGCACGGATCAAGGCGTCGGCCTCCGGACGCTTATGCGGAAGAAAGCCGAAGAACAGGGGTTCAAATCCCCTCGGGCCCGCTGAAGCTCACAATAATCTTGCATCCGTCTCCATTGCACGAGTTAGTGCACGCAACAATGCATTCTTTTATATGATTGATTATTGCTTGTTGGAAAGGATGCCACATGGTCACGAGAGGGCAAAGGAGACTGGGCAGAACGATACGGAAACTGGAAAACAGCGTAGAACTTAGCGCCAAAGAAAGCAGGGCAAAAGAAGCAGAGAAAAGATACTTAGAAGAGACTCGAAAGCTTGCTGGATACGCAGATGGCTCACCTGTTCAGAGTTTGAGTGATCCTTTGATTCACAAGAAAGAATCCAAAGAAGCTTGAACCAATTTTAGGTGAGGTTGTATCTCGTATTTTGGCAGCTCGGACTATTCAAGGCGGCACTAAAGTAACCTCCACCAGTAAGGCTGGTTTCATCAGCCATTCGCTCGAGAGTCCAAATTTCCTATTTCTTTACCTATGCTTTTCTATAGCACGCGCCGGGTGAATTTTTACTGAGATAAACTCTATTTTCCAGATTCATAATTCATAAGAAGCACGAGCTAGCCACCATTTATGGAATCAAAATGTTCGGAAAAAGTAAAAGGCAAATAAAGAACGTGACTTTCGTGCAACCACACAAAGGCGAGGTATATTTCTACACTCCGATAGCATACGCTACAAACCTACGAAATTCTAAAGAAAAAGAAGGAGTGCCGGTTTTCACTGATTCTGACTTGGCACTCGCAGGTAAGCTGAAGCTGATTTTTGAGCGCGAAAAAATGATTTGGTTTGAAATTAAAGAGGAGACGTCAGCAACACCATCGGAAGACAAACGCTTGTTTGCACTATATTATTATCCCCATCGTTTAGTGGAGAGTCGGGCTTCCCCGTTCGATGAGAATGCAACATTGCAGGACATAAAAAAACTGTTTGACTTCATTGTGACCGAAGACCAGACTAGGTTTGCAGAAGTTAAACAGACGCAATTGCCTTCAGCATACGGGTCCCCCGTAGGACGATCACACCAAGAATCTGAACCTATTCCTACAGTGGCAGAAGAGTCACCCGAAGAATCCGAACCTGTTTCTCTATTAGCGGGAGAGCTAAGCGAAGAATCGGAAGCTGTTTTGTCTGTTAAACAGAGAAAGTAACAAATCTTAATCAACAAGGTAAAAAGATAGTCGAGAAACTGGCAATTAGGCCTCTTGGGGAAAAAGGTAAGGTTCAGCGACAGGCACAAATACATTTTCGGTACGTAAAGCATCGCAACACATGCTATTTTTCCATTATGATCGCGCAGTGATAGGGTTTCAAATCGAATTGTTTCTTAAAGAGGAATCCTACAGATTCAGCCCACTGCCTGCACTGCTCAGGCTTAGGTCTAATATCCATAGAAAGCCCATCACGGATTGTCTCATCATACCTCCAATGAATGATTCCAGCTTTTCCTCCAGGTTTCAGAATCCTGTAGGCCTCCTTTAAAAGAACGACTGGGGTTTCAGCATGTAAAATATTGAAGAGAAAAACAAAATCAACGCTCGAATCCTTGAGTCCTGAACCTTCTGACATGAAATCCCGGAGAATCGCCACGACATTGTTCAAATTTAACTCCTTTGCTTTTCGTTCTACAGTTCTAACCATTTCAGGTTCAATGTCTAAAGCATAGATTTTCCCACTAATAATCTGGGCTGCCGGTATGGTGAACGTTCCGTAGCCACAGCCAAAGTCTGCCGCATCTTTGATCCTGCAGTCTAATCCTAACAGCTTTAGTGTTCTGTTTGGATTGAAGAATTTAGCCCATTCTTCTTCTATAGGCAAATCGCTGTCTCTAACCCTCATTGTTTTCCAGACATCGCTTAGGTAGTAGTACGAACTTAAGAACTTCACCAATAAGGTCATGAAAGAAGTTCACCAAATCAACGAATACGCAAGAAGAAGAAATAGCAGAAACAAGAACCAAACGGTTTCTTCTTCCCCTTTTTTCTTTGTTTAGCTTTATACGTGTCACTGGCGTTTTCTGCAAAAAGTTCATATGTTCTTAGTCCGTTCTTCTGTTAGGTGATTTTACGAACAGAATATTGATATTCTATTACAGCAGAACCGGAAACACCGAGAAAATGGCTAAAGCTGTAGCTGAAGGAATAAGCAGCACGGGAAAAGCCGAAGTCGAAATGAAATACTTCATAGACGCTGAGGATTTAGCCGGTTATGATGCCTTTCTCGTGGGCAAACCGACATTCAACAAGGAAATGACAATCGACCAAAAGAGACTGATAAAACAAGCTACAGCAAAAGAAATCAGAATAAA
>CAYSOZ010000095.1:0-4936 GCA_964432815.1 uncultured Candidatus Bathyarchaeia archaeon | reverse complement strand
ACCGTAAGTTAATCATGCTGGGGTAATAGGTCAATTCGTCTCCTGCCCTGTGCGGATCAGCAACAACCATGTGTAGATTTGGCTTGAAGAATGGTGTGTCGTTGTTGCCGCCGTCCCAGACTATTACGTCCGCTTCTTTCTCGGCTTCTCTTAGGATTCGTTCGTAGTCGGTTCCTGCGTAAACGACGCTTCCGGCGTCAATATGTGGTTCGTATTCCTCTCGTTCTTCTATGGTGCAATTGTATTTGTCGAGGTCTTGACGGGAAGCAAAACGTTGCACGATTTGCCTTTTCAAGTCGCCGTAGGGCATCGGATGCCTGACGACAACTACTCGCTGTCCTTCTTCCTTGAGAATTTTGGTGATTAGCCGCGAGGTTTGGCTCTTTCCGGCTCCTGTTCTGACAGCGCAAACCGATATCACAGGCACTTTGGCCTTGAGCATGGTTGATTCGATTCCCAAGAGGGAGAAGTCAGCGCCACAAGCCAGAACCACCGATGCTTTATGCATGACGGCTTGGTTTGATATGTCGCTGTAAGCGAAGAAGACTTCGTCGACTTTAAATTCTTCAATTAGTTTCGGCAGTTCTTCTTCGGGATAAATGGGTATGCCTTTTGGGTATGCTTTACCAGCGAGTTCGGGTGGGTAAACTCGGCGTTGGATTCCTGGTATCTGTGCTGCGGTGAACCCCACAACTTTGTAGTCGCGGTCGTTTCTGAAGTGGACGTTGAAATTGTGGAAGTCTCTGCCTGCTGCGCCCATTATGATGATTTTCTTTTGCATAGGCATTCAGCTCAGGAAAACTCAAGGGGTGGGAACTATTGGACTGGATATGAACGTTAAAGATGAAGTTTGTGCTTGACTGAGAGGAGTCTCTGTACTTGCTTGCTCAAAGAAGCTAGACATCCCCTTCGTAGTAAGGGCTGTCTTCTACAGCAGGTTGTTTCTTTGCGGGTTTCTTCTTTTTCGAATCCTTTTTCTTCATGGCTTCTCAACTCAATTGTTGTTGGGTCGAGGAGAAAAACCTTTGCTTGAGCCAAATCGAGTCTGAAAATTCTGTGCTTAAGATTAGCTCGCACACTATCTACGTGGTGTTCTCCTTGTGGCTGTTTAGCTTGCCAATTTCCTCAGCTAGCAGAGGCAGCAGTGTGCCTATGTCCGAGACTACGCCCACTGCTTGGGTCGAGCCTCTGTCAAGGAGCTTCGTCACCGAAGCAGGATTAATGTCGACGCAAACGAGCTTGACCGTTGAAGGCAGCATGTTTCCAACGGCTATCCCGTGCAATGTCGACGCTAACATCAAAACCATCGTAACATCTTTCAGCCGTTTCTTGTATTCTTTCTGCGCCACCAAGGTGTCCGTTATGACATCTGGTAAGGGGCCATCATCCCTAATTGAACCCGCCAGAACAAAAGGAACTTCTTTCTTTAAGCACTCGTAGATTATGCCGCTTTTGAGCACGCCTTTCTCTACCGCTGCCCTCAGGTTGCTTGCCTTGTAGATTTCGTTTATGGCTACTATGTGGTTTCTGCATCCTCTGGCGTCGGTAACGCCTTCTTTCAGAGAGACTCCCAGAGATGTTTTTAGTATATCCGCTTCGGCGTCGTGAACTGCCAGAGCGTTTCCAGACAGGAGCACATCCACATAACCTTGTCGAACGAGACTTGCAAGAGCTCCTGCTGCTCCCGTGTGCACAACGGCTGGGCCAGCTACCACAGCGACTTTTCCGCCTGCTCGTTTCACGTTGTGGAGGTCTTGCGCTATCTGCCTTATCACTGCAGACGCGGGCTTTTCGCTGGAAGACCCGCTGCTCATGAACTTAAAGATCCCCGTGCTTTTTCTAGACCTTTCGGGAGGTTTGACACGCACACCTGCCTCACCCACGACTATTAGGTCGCCCTTTTTCACTTCTCTGATGGGTTTGCAGTGAGCCCTCTTAGTTATGGGACTGATTGCGATGGCTTTATCCATCATGGTATCTTCGACTTCAATCCATTCGCCATCGAAGAAGATCTGTGTCGGGTTATTTGTTGTGGAATAAAAGTTGTCGGGAAAAATCATGTCGCTTGGTGCTGGCACAACAGTAGCTTCGGCGGTTTCGATAGACGTTGCTCCGAGCGAGTGTATTTCGTTCAGTATGTCTTTTAGTTTTTCGGGGGTTTTTCCCTTGACAATCATCCTGATGTAGCTCGTGTCAGTTTTGTGCTTTCCAATCCTGACCTCTAAGGTCTTGTAGTCTCCTCCTAGCTCTATTATTCTATCATAAATCTTCGTGAGAATCATGGAGTCTATGAGGTGGCCTTCAACCTCAACTTCCTTCTCGTTTGAGACTGTTTTCGCCATTTATTCCCTTGCTCCTATCTAAGTCTAGTCTGAATTGCAGGATATTTAAAGCAATTCGGGGGAGTCCTTCATTAGGCTGTTACAACATGCTGCTCGGCGGGTTGCCTTGAAAAGTACTTATTACGCTATTCCGCATTTGTTCTCTTTGGGGAAAGATCGATGGCAAAACTTGTTTCCAAATGTGGACTAGATTGCCATGCATGTCCATGGGGACCTTACCCACGGAAGAACATGACCGCCAAGGCCTTTGATAGGTACAGAAACAATGCCAAGGAGATCTTGGGATATATGCCTATAAAGACAGCCTGCGTGACTTGCCAAACTCCGGATGACAAAATTCCTTCAGGGTCCAAGTTGCCTAATCGAAGGTGTCTGATACGTCAATGCGTGGACAAGACTGGAATTGCAAACTGTGCTTACTGTTTCCGATTCCCATGCGACACTCTGAAAGCAACGGCTGGCGCTTGGAACCGCAAGACCATAGAAGAAAAGCGTGGCGCACCTATTTCTGAACAAGACTATCTCGCTTTCGTTGAACCCTTCGAGGGAATAAGCCGTTTAGATGCAATTCGTGCTTCACTGAGCCAAAAAGAGCTTATGGAACCGGCGAAGATTTCAATTGAGACGAAAGTCGTTGACTTTCCAGAGGCCTTGCCCTTCTCCAAAGAAGAAACGGCTGCTTTCAAAGCAGTCCATGTTCTGCTAACATCATTGGAGCGCTCTTCGCTGGGAATGCGGGATGCTGACACTTTCAGTCAACATCACAAACTCGAGAGCCGAAAGGCGCACGTTTTCAGGTTTCTGTGGATACTAGGACGCTATGGTAAACTCGAGAAAGGGGAGAACGCGCACCTCGTGGTTGACGCCAAGACTTATCTAGCTAACAAGGGCAGCGAAAAGACGCTAGCAATCTGGGGTTTCTTGAAAGACACCGTTTTCACAGCATTGTCTGAATTTGGCATCGATTGCGAACGCGCCGCATTGGCAGGGGTGAAGGAGAAAGACCTGACGACAGGTACAGATTATCTGCGATACACAGGGTGGATCGTCAAGATGTCGTTTGACGAGAAGATTGGCGGCTCAAATGCTCTGAAGGCTCTGCAATCGTACGCGGGAAGAATTGACGAAAAATACGGTAAGAAATCATTTCAACACTTCCGAGGCGCAGATTTGCGAGTTTTGGCTGAAACATAGTCTAAGGCAGCGAAGGAGCTTGAACACTTAGTCAATTGAGGGTAAATCATAAAAATGAACCAGCAAAGACAGGGCATGAAGGCGTGTGAGCTTATCTGATGAATGTGAATTTGATTAAAACTGAGAAGGAAGTTATTGAGGCATTGAAACATAAGACACAGTTCGAAAGAGATGTGTTGGTTGCCACTTTCGGGATTCCAAAGGGAAAAGTGAGCACGTATAAGAGAATAGCTGAAAGAATAGGCAGACCGAAGGCTTGCCGCGCTGTTGCGAATGCTCTACACAAGAATCCGCTTTGGCCGGTTGTTCCATGCCACCGGGTTATATGCTCAGATGGATCTTTTGGCGGACCTAAGAAAGCCGCAGATGATAGAAGAAGCTCAGTTGCCAAAGAAGGTGTTCCCATTGAAAATGGCAAAGTAAAGGTAAGTAATGAAATCATTTGGTAAAACGAGCTAGGTAATTAAAGCCTTATTCTTGCAGGAATTGAGCAATTTTTGGGAAAATATGAGTTAAACATTTGTGATTGTCACAAAGTGACAACAAGATAATAAAGCAAACGAGATGTCAGATTCCATATGCGAAAAGTCCTGCTTCTGCAACCTTGAAATCAATCGCTCTATTCTTAGCGGGCAAGCTATGGCTGAAAATCTTGAAACGTTTAAATAAAAAATATCCGATTATCTCTGGACATGCCAACCTCTCGCAGATGGCGCAAAAACCAGAATAAGACCAGACCCAAACACGGCAAAAAAGTTAATCCGAACAAGTCCGCGCAAAACAGGAAAATCTCAATAGCCATCGGCATAGTAGCTGTTGCCGCTGTGGCAATTTTGGTTTTTTACGTGCTGAGTTCTGGTTTACTTTTCGGCACCCCCTCCAACAACACGCCCGATTGGAGTCTTTATAATGGCGCTAAGGTTCGATTAACGACAAGCATGGGCAACATCACACTTCAGCTGCGCACTGACAAACCAATCACTACAAGTAACTTTCTGAACTTAACCAGCCTGGGGCTTTACGATAACACCGTTTTCCACCGTGTGATAGCTGGTTTCATGATTCAAGGCGGCGGAATCGAGAATGTGGCAATTCCCAACATACCGGACGAGATTGGAACCTACAACCACAACTACAACAGCACAGTAGCCATGGCAAATACAGGAGCTGCCGATTCGGCCAGCAGCCAGTTCTTCATCAATGTTGATGACAATAACAATCTCTACGACGAGTTCGATAAATCGTACACAGTCTTCGGAAGAGTAATCGATGGCATGGAAGCAGTAATGAAGATTTCGCAGGTACCAACAACGAATGAAAAACCAAATCAGGATGTCACCCTGATAAAAGCCGAAATCTTACCGTAAGGAAATCAATTTCTCAAATCAAAATGGCCTTGC
>CAYSOZ010000094.1:0-4961 GCA_964432815.1 uncultured Candidatus Bathyarchaeia archaeon | reverse complement strand
TTTTCAGCAGACCCGTCCATGCAGCTTTTCCATGGCAACAAGCGAGACTGATAAGGTTGTTTCCGGTGAAGAGTTCAGCTCCGCCGATCACGACTAACATCAGTCCCACGGGGAAAACAGCGCCGCCGACAAGGTTTGCGAAGCCAGCGCCAACTTTGTCTGCTAGTCCGACTTTTACAGCTGTAGCTAGTTGAGCACCGAAGCCTATGTACGCGCCAGCCAACACTGCCAACACAAACATTTTGCCAAGATGAAGTTGCGTCTTTTTGCAGCCTGCGTCACAGATTGTTTGAGCGATTTCTGGAGGAGATTGTGCGCACATATCATTGATACCTCATTTTAAAGCCCTTATCGCATCTATTGTGCATATATGTTTTGTGATGGTCCCGACTTATCAATTGAAAAAGATAGAATAGAAAAAAAGTGGCGTCTTAGGAGTTTAGCCCGCTAAAGCTTAGTGGTGGTCTCCGAAAGTTTGCCTCTCTGCGTACGTGAAAACTGGACCATCTTTGCAGACGTATTTTGTGCCAATGTTGCAGTGACCGCACTTGCCGATTCCGCATTTCATGTGACCTTCGAGACTTATGTAGATGTTTTCTGGCTTGAACCCGGTCCTCATGAGGTCTTGGCAGGCAAAGTTAATCATGATTGGCGGTCCGCATACGATTAGGGTTGCATCATCGGGAATTTCCACCTTTTCAAGCTCAGGTGCAGGATTCTCGTTGAACATCGCTGTAACCAACCCTACGTTCCCAGTCCAGCCTTCTGCCCGTCTGTCACACGTTATGTGTACATCCACTCCTGCCTTTCTCCACTTTTCGTATTCGTCGGTAAAGACAAGCGCGTCCGGACCCACGGCGCCGTAGAGCAACTGCACTTTCTTGTAGTCTAAGCGGTTAGCTATCATGTACCTCAAAATGTTCGAAACAGCTGCTAATCCGATTCCGCCGGCAACGATTGTTACGTTTTTCCCTTTTACCTTCTCGTACGGCCACCAGTTACCATAGGGGCCTCTGACGCCGATTTTGTCACCTATTCGCATCTTGTGAAGTGCAATCGTGACTTTTCCGGAGTTTCTGACGGCTACTTCAAACTGACCTTTTGAAGTAGGAGAGGAGGATATTGAGAGTGGGACTTCTCCGTATCCGAAAGCCGAGACCTCAACGAATTGTCCAGGCTTGAAAGTCCAGTTTTCCTTCAGTTCTGGGTCGTCAAACTCGATTGTGAAGCTCTTGATGTCGCTGGTCAAGTCTCTGATGTTAATTATTGTTGCTAATTTGGGCACGTATGGGTTTTGAGGCATTTCCTCTTCTTTTCCTAGCCCCAGTAAGTCTTTGATCATGTCTTCCATGTATATGTATGATGGACATACCTGAGAACATCTGCCGCATCCGGTGCAGGAGTAAGCGTTGAAGTGTTCCTTTGTATAGAGAAGTTTGCGTAGAATTCTCTGTTTCATTCTAGAGTCTATGCTTGCTCGTTCAAAGACACCTCCCGCAAGCCATGTGAAACCTTTGTACAGGCAGGAGTCCCAGAACTGCTCGCGTCTGACCACTTTTCCGTCAGCAATGTCTGTCACGTTGAAGCAGGAGCATGATGGGCAGAAGAAGTTGCAGCCTCCGCAGGCTATGCATTTCTTGCCAAACTTTTGAGCGGTTGCGTCGACTTTCTTGAGAACAATATTCTCTATCCCTTCAACGTTGAAATCAATGTTCATCTTTTCGATGCAAGCTCTTTTGACTTCTTCTTTTCTTTCTTTGTCTTCAGATGATGCAGTAGGTAAAGCCAATCTCCGAGCGATGTCGTCGCCTTTTGCACTGCCAGTTTCGACTAAGTAGGCGTTTCCAATGTCTGTGAGGGCGAGATCGAAACTAGTTGTTGCCGCAGGGCCAGTTCCCATAGCTACGCAGAAACAGTGCTCTTTCGGCTCTGGGCAATTGTAAGCAACTAATGTTAGACTATTCAGTTTGGATGTAACAAACGGGTCGCTGACTTTTCCTTCTTTGGCGTAGTCTTCGAAGAAAGCTCGCAGGCAACGAAAAGCTGCAATGTCACAGGGTCTCACTCCAAAGAGGACTCTTTTCTTGGATGGTATGGGCGCCTTTATGTTGTTTTCCTCGACTTCGAGAACTTTCTCGGTGATTGGGAAGACGAAGTTTTTCGGGCAGTCTAACGGGATTTTCGACATGTCAATTTCTGAAGCACGCTCGATCGGCGCATAGACTAAATCGACGCCGTTGGATTTTGGCGCGATTACTTCTCCTTCCGATTTGAGGACGCTTATGAACCTGGCGAACTGTTCTTTTTCCAATTTGTATACTTGACGATCCATTTTACTTCAGCCTCTCAATTTTTACTGCACAGACTTTATAATCGGGAATCTTGGCGACGGGGTCAAACGCGGATATTGTAAGCTTGTTCGCAGGGGCTTCGATGAAGTGGAAGGGGATGAACACGGTTCCTGGCAAGACAATGCTGGAGACTTCAGCGCGCAAACAGATTTCCCCTCGTCTTGAAGAGACTTTAACCATTTGATTCTTTCGAACTCCGAGTTTATTGGCGTCTTCCGGATTAAGCTCGATGTATGCCGATGGTGCTTCACGGTCAAGCGTGATTGATCTTCGCGTCATTGACCCTGTGTGCCAGTGGGGTCCAACTCTTCCTGTCGTCAAACGGAATGGATACTCAGCATCCGGCTCCTCGGCGGGTGGTACGTATTCGCAAGCGTGGCATTTTCCTTTTCCGCGGGTGAACTTGCCGTCCTTGTGCAGGAACATTGTGCCTTTGTGCTCTGTATTTGGACATGGCCAAGCTAAACCGAAGGGAAACTCTTGTGAATCGATTCTTTCCCATGTTATTCCCGCGTAAGACGGGGTTACACAGTTTATTTCATCCATTATCTCTTTCGGCCCTGGGTACGTGCAGTACTTGTAACCCATCCGCTCAGCTATCTGACCGATTATCCAGTAGTCTGGCTTTGAATCGCCCACCGGGTCAATCGCTTTTCTAATCCGTGAAACCGTCCTTTGGGTGCTGGTGAATGTTCCATCTTTCTCGGCAAAGCTTGCCGCGGGGAGAACAACGTCTGCAAGTTCGGCAGTTGGAGTCATGAAGATGTCTTGCACAACTAGGAAGGGTTTTTCGAGGCAGTCTTTAACGTGATTGATGTCGGGGTCGCTGACCATCGGGTTTTCGCCCATTATGTACAGAGCTTTGATTTTTTCTTCCCCTGCTGCGTGTATCATCTCAACAACTGTCAAGCCGACTTTGTCGTCCATGTCTTCTGCTTTAATGTTCCAAGCCTTAGCCATCTTTGCGCGAGCAACTGGGTCGACGACTGGTTGATATCCTGAGAAAACATTTGCGAGAGCACCCACATCGCATGCGCCTTGAACATTTTGCTGGCCTCTAAGCGGGTTGACTCCTCCACCGTAGACTCCTATGTTTCCCAGGATCATTTGGAGGTTTCCGCAGGATTTGACGTTGTCAACTCCTTGGATGTGCTGCGTAATGCCCATAGAATAGACAACTGCGCCTGGCTTGTGTGTGGCGAACATGATTGCGGCTTTTCTTAGGTCTTCTGAATGGATAGCAGTTAGTTTTTCAGTGTTTTCAGGAGAGTATTTGTCGCTTGTGACGAGTTTTTTCATTTCCTCGAAAGCTTCAGGCTCCAAGTTATTCTTAATGTACTCTTTGTCTTCTAGACCCTCTTCAAAGATTACGTGCATGAAACTGTTGAGCCACGGAACGTCGGTTCCACTTAGCTGTCTTAGATGGATATCAGCAAACTTGGCCAGTTGAATCTCTCTAGGGTCAACTACAATGAGTTTTGCACCCTTTTCTTTGGCTTCCAGTATTTTTCCGCCAATGATGGGATGCTGTTCGGTCGTGTTCGACCCCGTTACAAGAATTACTTTAGAGTCTAAGAGCTCGTTTATGGAGTTGGTCATAGCGCCACTGCCGAAGGCCGCAGCTAGGCCCGCAACTGTTGACGCATGACACAATCTTGCGCAGTGGTCAACGTTATTGGTGTTTATGACTGCTCTCGAAAATTTTTGCATCACATAGTTTTCTTCGTTCGTGCATTTTGCAGAACTTAAACAAGCTATTGATTTTGAACCGTGGGTTTTCTTGATTTCTTTGAGCTTTGTAGCCACAAAGTCGAGCGCTTCGTCCCATGTAACCTCAACAAATTGCCCATCTTTCTTGATTAGAGGTTTCTTGAGTCTCTCGGGATGTTGAATAAACTCGTGGATTTTCCATCCCTTTATGCATAATTTTCCTTGAGAAACCGGATGTGATTCGACGGGAGTTGCGCCTATGATTCTGTCATTCTCAACGTGTAAATACAAATTGCAGCCAGTGCCACAGTATACACATGTTGTTAAAACTCTCTTTGGTTTCTTGTCCATTTGCCGATTCCCTCATCTTCCAGTCATTAGATTTTTTCTCATTAATGACCTTTTCAAGCTATAAATGTTACTAAAGAAAATGTTATTGTCTTACATTTAGAGAGCCGACCTGCATACAAAGTACAAACGCTATGGTTTTTAAGAATCATAACCTGTCGAGACTGAGAAGCCGAGTTTTGTTCAAGCAGAGGTTCTCTAATCTCACTTTTTCTCCAATACTTCAATTCGAGCTTAGATAGAGCTTCAGGAAAAGCATAAATTCTGCACGGATGGTATTGATACACCAGCCTCATTGGTTTTGAGGTGGTCGTGGAGAAAGGAATCATGAAAATAATCATGAAAGAAGATTTTGATAATTTTGTTAATACCCTCATCGGTGACAAATCTTTGAATGTAATTGGCGTGAAATCTAGGAGAGACAAGTTCACTTTTGCGCCCCTGGAATCTGCCAGCGAATTGAGGCTTGATTATGATGTTACGCTTCTTCCGCCGAAGAAGTATTTTTTCCCGCAACGTGAAACTCTTTTCACGTATGATTTGGCTGGAGGG
>CAYSOZ010000093.1:0-5010 GCA_964432815.1 uncultured Candidatus Bathyarchaeia archaeon | reverse complement strand
CGTTGTTTGAAGAGGTCTACGAGGTTATACGTGCACAGGAATCCGATTACCCTCCTTGCATCAAGGGACTTATGGATAGGGCAGCGAAAGGGCAGCACCTTTCACACGTTGAAAGATTCACGTTGGTGACTTACCTGATCCATCAGAACGTGAGCATAGACACGATTGTCAGTTTGTTCTCTAATGTCTCGGATTTTAAAGAAGACAAGACTAGGTACCAGGTGGAGAACCTCGCGGGTAAGAGCGGCTTAACTAAGCCATATGTGACTTACAATTGTGGTTCTCTGCAGACTCATGGCATTTGCTTGGGACCTGCTGATTCCATTTGCAGAACGATAAGAAACCCTTTAACCTATCACCTGAGGAAACAAGGCAAGGCAAGACGTGCAGGACGATAGAATATCTTTGAATTCACGCGCGCATAGAGTACATGTTCGCCAACACTCGCGTGATATTGATACTGTAGTTCTCCCTATTCAGTTTCGATTCTTGGCGCGAGGAAGAAGGTAAGTTTGCCCTCTTTGGTCTGTTGAAAGTCTATTCTTATGGGCATGTCTGATGAGAACTCTAGGGTGGCAATATCTGACGTTGCAGATGCAGCTTTAATTATCTCTGAGAGATAACTGAGGCTGAAGGTGGCTTTGGAGTTTTCTTTAGTTTCTAGGTCCAACAATGTGTCGCTGCCTTTTTGAAGCGTGATTGAGGCGCCCATCAAATCGCCAGACGCGTTTAGAAGCAGCGTCTCTGAGTCAGCTTCTATTCGAACATGGTCACTTACGAGTTGAGCATCCTCTATGGCCTGACTTAGACCTTGAGTAGTGGTCTTCGCCTTCACGTTAAAGGTTATCTTCGGCGTTGGAACCTCTTCCTCGGAAGCTTCAAGCGTGGGCATCGTGAAGTTTCTGCTATATTTTCCAGATATTTTGATCTGCAATCTTCCAGTCTTTTCGTCAAGAGACAATTCAACGGCTTCATCCTTGCTTGCTCGTTTCAGCAGCTTGAGCAGTTCGCTTATATTAATGCAAATTTTCGTGGGTTCCGTGCACGTATATTCTTCAAAAATTGTTTTGGGCCACTCAAAATCAATCATGGCCACACGAGATGGATCCATCGCGCGAAGTTTCAAACCATCAGGTTCAATCTTGAATGTCGCTTCGTCTACAAGAATGGAAATTGCTGTAGACATGTCTCTTAATAATTTGGCATCTGACACTTTGAGCCTAAACATACCTTTTCCTCGTTTAATGCATATGCTATGGGGTATAAAAGATTTACAGTTGGGTAAAAGAAATGGATTCCATTGCTGTAATCAGTTAAAAAGGATCGCTACACTGTGTTTTTCGTTAAAAACTGGAGAATAGACACTTGAGCTATAATTTTGTTCGAGCTTTTTGAGCACAGAATGCGCTTGCGGTCTTCAAAGATGGTTTAACTGTATTCTCTGAAAGTGTAGCTGCATTTTGTGCATCGCAGGAACTGCGTTGAAGATTCATCAGCGCCCCTTGTCTGCACTTGCCAAACGTAAGCGGTATTGTTGCCACATTTTGGGCATTCGATACGAACTGTGGGAAGCGTCCGCAACTTCTGCTCCTCTTTTCCTATGACAGCTACAAACTGCTGTGGATCGTGCTGAATGACTTTGCCGACTTTAGCTTCGACTTTGCCGTGTTCCTGCTTTTTGTACCCGCATTTTGGACAGGTGAGTACCACTGACTTTGCCTTGTTTGACTTGGACTTCTTAGGTTCAAGACGGGAACCGCATTTTGGACAGAATTCCATAGTCCGTTACTCCGTTATCCGTTTTTGATTCCCTTTACACGGTCACTTTTAAACTTTTTCCAATTCGGTTGCAGACGAAGGGCCTAATCCCGAAGCTATAATGTGTGCAACTCGCAATGGTTCGGGGACACTGCTTCGTGTGGAAGTAAACCGTACGATTCTTTCAGCGTCTTTCTCAGCAATTCCGGCAGTTTGGATGTATATTCGTGTTTTCCCATTCATGGTGAGGATTTCTGAAGGCTCACCGGCTTCGAGAATCATTTTCCACCGCCTTTCCCTATCAGATAGGTTTTGGAGCGCCACATAGATTTCGTCCAAATTAGGTTTTTCGCGAGTAACCGTGATGACCGGAAGATTAGTTGCCATGTTTAAAGCTTTGATGTCAACTATATTGAAGCCTGCAAAAGTCAGCCCGTTTAGCATGATGACGCGCAACTGTTTACTGTGCGATGATTCTATTATCATCGACGATATTTTGCTAGTCGCGTCAAATCCATCCACAGCTATTCTAGTGTGCAACAATCCATCCAGCCAGTAGCCTCCACGGAAAACGACACCGACAACCAGCGCGTCTGTGTTTGTGTGAGGAGAAAACTTGCCATCGTCTACTCCCAAGACACGAATTTCGGGCTTAATCACATGGAAACTTTGTGTGACCAAACATTTTCCCAGCAGGTTTGCAGATGGATTGAACGAGTTATAAATATAGCGTGTGTTGAGAACTCAGCTGGAGTTTGCTGATCAAGAGTTCTGCACGCTTTTCGGGTGAAAAAGCAGGGAATTAGACCTTTAGAGCCTTTTCCAATTCCTTACTGAAGGCTTCATTCGTTTCGCGAGCTTTCTCTGCGGCCTTTCTTAGGGCCTCTTCAGGTTTCACTGCACCTTTCATCCTTACAAAAATCACGGGATTTGATGCAAGTGGATGTGGTATGTCATAACCAGCCATATCTACGCTTTTGTCTTCCAGGAGCTTCTTCTGCAATAGGTTGCAGAGACCGTGTCCTGATCCTTCAATTTCAATCCTGAGCTCTTTTCCCTCTCTCTTTAACACCTTCACCTTCAATTGACTACAACTCCTCTTTTCCATAATCTGAAGCAGTCTTGCGTTTTTCGACATTCCCGCATCTTGGGCAGTTCATATCGTATCGTTTTTGCTCCAACAAATTCCCGCATCTGCCGCAAAATCCGTAGAGGACGCCTAAATCCTTCTCGGCAGTGGACAAGTGATATATCTGGTTCTTTTCACTTATGACCTTCGCACGTATTATGTCGCCAGGTTTGCATACATCATTCATGGAATCAACGTATCTATCCTGCACATCAGAAATATGAAGTATGCCAGAGAAAACACCGGAAAGCCTCTTTGGACCTATCTTGAAGATTCGAACCAGAACATTATCTGATTGTGCGTTCCCAACCTGCCCCACAACTGAACTTGAAACCTTGGGAACGGCTACGCCATCGATTAATGGATAAACCGAAACACGCTTGTTAAGCAAGTCTACCAAAGAGCGCCCGACGATCTTGGAATAGATGACGCCGTCTTTGACGTATGTCCCAGAATCTGGAATATACTCTTCGATAACGCCCAAACGCTCTCCAGGTAACACTAAATGGCCACTTTTCTGCTGAGGTGATTTCAAACTCATGTAATTTCCCTTACGTGTGGAATACAAGCGATGTGAACATCATCGCCAAGTGAGTATACGTAAAGGCTCCGTGCTGCTCAATAAACCTTTTGTTCGCTAAACGAAACAAAAATGGACCAGCATACTTTGCCAGTGCTGGCAGATATAGATCAACGGTTCCTTTCAATTACGTATAAGTCAGCTATGAACGTGTGTTTTGCTTTTGTGTGGAAACCAAACATTCGCGGAATGGTCATCAACATTGCATAAACCGCCTTGACTGAACCGTCATGGTTCTCTACAAACCTTTTGATAAATGGAGATGGGGCGATCTGCAATAGACTGTCGTTGGACGATTTGAGCTGTTTGATAAGTGCTTTGTCAGTGCTTGGGTGATTGTGAAGCGAGTAAACTCTAGAGCTGATTTCCAAACCTTTTTTCAGGAAACTCCGGTCAGCAGTTCGCTTTTGTACACCGAATGGAGGATTCTGTAAAACGGTGTCAAATTTACCTCTCACGGCATCGATGTCGCCGACAAGCCACTGGACAGTTGTTTTGAAACCCAGTCGTTTTGAATTCTCGGACGCATTTGTTATTGGCGCCCTGTCAATGTCAACTCCTACAACATATTGTGCGCCTAGAAAAGCGGCGCCAAGCGCAAGGCGACCGGTTCCGCAGCCCAAATCCAGAACATTTTTTCCAATGATGTCGTCGTTTGCGTAGGCCGCTATGTAAAGCATCCCGGCAGCAGCGGTCTCTGGAATCGTATACTGTTCAAGATGTGCTTTTGGGGAAGGATGCGGTTTGATCTGAGACAAGAACCACTCTAGTTCAGTCTTTCGAATAATCCTTTTTTGAGTAAACTTTGCCATGAAGATTCGCCTGAAGCCACCATAAATTCTTCCATGGTCAAAACAGCCTTGGAGAATTTTGCAGGAGCGTCAAGAGATATCCTTGGACAAGCAGTGTTCACGTATGCTTCCAAAGTTGGAAACTCCAAAAGCGTTTCTGGAAGAACCTCTTTGACAGCCAACAGGAAAGCAACTTTTCCATTCTTTTCGGCTATTTCTCTAATTTTTAGCGCTTGATCAAGGTTTTTTTGGCCAGGTTTTAGACCAACAAGTATACCAATAGTCTTGGCTCTTACTGCTTCTTCTACACAGGACCAACGTTGTCTGATAATCTTCTGTGCTTCATCATCAACCGAATATGCCTTTTTGTCATAAGGGTCTGCGATTATGGTCGGCTTAGATGTGCTTAAGGCAATGCCTAGAGCATGGAATCGTCCGCCGCCTACGAATAAGAAAGCTTCAACATCGTCAGCGATTGATTTGACGTTACTGTAATCGCATCCGCTCACGTTTCCAGCGTAGGGCAGTCTTCCGGCGTCTCCGATAACCACTGTCTTGCCTGCTCTTACGAGTATTTCCTTTGCGGTCTCGAGTGTTTGTAAATGTTGAACCGTGGTTGCTAGCCCTATATTGTTCCACTTGCTCAACAGAGGAATTGAGGCTTCTACAGCTTCTTCAACAGTCACTGCCGCTCTTGCTTCTACGTAAACGGTAGGGACTGGCTCGTGTTTTACCAGTTTGGCGTGTCCGAA
>CAYSOZ010000092.1:0-5202 GCA_964432815.1 uncultured Candidatus Bathyarchaeia archaeon | reverse complement strand
TTGAGTCCTGCCTGCTGGTTTTCTGCGAATATCATAAAGTTGCCTCCGGCCACGGCTTCTTGTGCCCCAAACCCGTCTTCAACTATGAAGTTGCCTTCCATGACCGGAATCTTCCAGCATTTTCTGCCGTTGACCAGAGCTTTCTTCTGGAATCCATCACCAAAATAGCGCAAGCTGCTGCCGACTCTCAAAACTCGCCTGCCAAGCAAGCCGTTGAAGGCTGTCGTGGTTGGACACGTCATAATGCATTGCCCGATGCGTTCCATAAGCTGGTGCTTTAGTTCAAAACGATCACGGTTATAGATCTGAACGAGAACGCCTGGACGGTTGTCAGGGGTCTCAGTCGGAGGTACAAACCGTTCCGTTGCAGCCTCAGCCGGAGCCATAATAACGCTTGTGGCGAAACCTGTAGTCACATTTGCCGCGATCTGAGCCCATTTCTCGTTCTCCGCCGTTATCAAAATTCTTCCAGCCCAGAGAGGAAACATCTCTGCGAAAGTGTCCTGAACCTTCAAGACATTCCCAGCAGGGGATTTGACGTTGAAGCCTTGTTCTTTGTCGTCGTAACCCATTACTTCAAGTTTATTCTCAGTTGAGGAGGCCATTCACTTCATCTCGCTGATCGCCATGAGCAAATTATTGATTGTGTATTTCTCGGTCTCATTTAAGAGTTTTCATGGTAATCAGTCTGCTGTAACGAGGGATCAGCACAAAAGTGGCTGGCGTAACGCTAGATTTTGCATCGCCCTTCTGAGAGTATCAAGGTTCTGCGACTGAGAACTGTTGCTTTAGGACTCTGTCTCTTTCTCCATCAGGTCTTCGATTAGCCCAACTTCAACATACTCTTCTTCGGCACGTGCTTCAGGAGCAGTCGTTTTCTCAACAGGCGCTTTAACACTGCCTTTGTCCTGCTGTTTTCCCATCCAATAGAAAATCCAGCCAACCATGAATACAAACACTATGATGGGAAGAAGCAGAATAGTAAAGGCTCGACGGCGCAATTGCATTTCCTCGAAATTAACGAGGTACCTGCGCCCTTAAGGCATTTATGAATTCACAATAAAAAAGGGGCTTATGTATCGATAATAAGCAAACTCAACTGTTTTTCAAAATTGAAACTATGCTGAACTCATGCGCCCAGCTACAAGACTTTAGCCGCGACTAACTCTTGAATTTTCTTGCCAATCAGGGTTCCGAGAAGTTCCCTTTCGTCTCCAATTGCGTCTTCAACTCGAGGATCGAACTTGATTTCTCCAAGATGCCGCAAGCCCAGCTTTTCAGTTTCACTTTGGATGCTCTCTGATTTGTTCATTTTCATGTTCTCCAAAATACCGATAACAGGAACATTCAGATCCCTCAGCAACATAGCCTGTTTCTTCACGGTTTCAAAAGCCAAAAGAGACGGCGTAGTGACTATCAAAAATTCTATCCGTTTAACCAACCTTAGAAGGTCGAGCACGACGTCGCCTATGCCGGGAGGCATGTCGATTATCAGATAATCCAATTTGCCCCACTGTGTCACCGAGAGCAACTCGATAAGCGCGTTTGAAACATCTGCTCCCCGTAACGGAGCGGCTTGGTCGCGAGAATAGTAGATGAGGGACATGTAGACTAACCCTTTGACTTCGGGCGGAATTATTCCCTTATCTTCTTTTGGCTGCGCGTTCTCTGCGCCTAAGATCAGATGGGTTGAGGGACTGGTGAAGTCTAAGTCGAAAAGCCCGACTTTGCAGCCTTCGTGAACCAGCGATAATGCAAGGGTGGTTGCTACCATGCTTTTGCCAACCCCGCCTTTTCCGCTTGAGACGGCGATTATCCTGTTTATCGATCTCAATCTATCGGGAATCACCGTGGTCCGTGGATCAACCATTATCGTAATCCCCTTATGTTTTCAAGCCAGATTCCTCGTCCCTTGACGATTTCGAAATCTGGACTGCCACATTTTGGGCATTTGATATATGCGTGTGCTACCTCTGGAACAAAGTGTATGGCCTCTGCCGCGTCTGCACTCAGTTTCTTTTTGCTGAAAACCCAAGTGTTTCCACATGCGCGGCATTTTAACGTCGCCTTCGCCTTTATCAGACGGAATTTTGTATCTTTGAAGCTTGGTGGTTTGAGTTGTGATAGTGCGAAGAGAAGTATTTCTTTTTCAACCTGCTGGAGTTCACCGACTTTTACGGTTACTTCTTTAACTTCTTTCAGTTTTTCCTTTTCAGCAATCTGCTGAGCAGTTGCGATCACTGCTTCGGCCAAGGCCCATTCGTGCATGGAAAAGTCAATAACGCTTGCGCAAATTAAAGATATTGATGAAGTAGATTCTAATTTCGAAAGCGCTTCTGGCGTATGGAAAAAGTTCCGTTTTTATTGTTTTCAGCCGGTTTTGGTCTGAGCAAGAGTTATTAGTTGAGACGTGAATTGACTTTGTCATGCCGGACAAGGTTCATTGTGCCCATATTCTCGTCAAGTCTGAAACAGAGGCAAAGGCCGTGTTGGAACGTTTGAAGAAGGGTGAGAAATTTGGTGCGATTGCCCAAGTTGTTTCGCTCTGTCCCTCTGGAAAACGCGGTGGAGATCTTGGAACCTTCACTCGGGGGAAGATGGTGAAGGAGTTTGAGAATGCCCCTTTTGCCTTGAACAAAGGCGGAGTTTCGGGCGTAGTGAAAACGCAGTTTGGCTGTCACATAATTAAACGGCTTGAGTAGCTATTTTCGTTCGCGATTTTTCTCGCTCTTCCCGTTAACGAGATTAACATCCAGCGCGCGCTGCCATCGAAAAAAGATATATCTTCTACAGATATATTTATAAGGAATGCAGAGAAAGCAGTTAACATCAAAGTATTGGAGAAGAGAAAAATCATGACCACTGCAAGAGACCCCGTATGCGGAATGGACGTTGACAAAGAGACCGCCATCAAACGCAAGATAGGCGACCGGACATACTACTTCTGCAGCCAATCATGCGCAGACGTTTACACCGCACCCGAACGCGAACTCAAAGCAATGAGACGCAGAGTGACACTAACCCTGCTCGGCGTAGTGGCAGCACTCGGAATGCGTGTTCTAGTAACCTTCGGCCTTGTAGCAGCCATAATGACTCTAGAAATAATCGGCGGGCTATCAGTCTACGGCTTAGCAATCTTCGTCGTCTCTACTCCCATTGTATGGATCGCGGGGTTCAGCATACTTAAAGGAGCTTATTTCTCACTCAGAAACCGCAAAATAAACATGGACGTACTCGTCGCGGCAGGTGTATTAGCCGGCTGGATTTACGGAGCCGTAACCACATTCGTACCGTCACTCGCGACCGCCGCAACTGACGGGATAAGCTATCTTGAAATATCAATAGGTATACTCGCTTTCGTCTTGTTGGGTAAATACATTGAGGAACTCATCCGTCGCAGGTCAGCAGCCTCAATAAGAAAACTCCTCGAACTCAAACCCACAACCGCCACGGTAATCCGCGACGGAAAGGAAACTGAGATCTCCGTGGACGACTTGCAAGTAGACGAGATCGTTATCGTAAAACCAGGCGAAAAAATCCCAACAGACGGCATCGTGACCTCAGGATACTCCTCAGTCGACGAAAAACTCCTCACAGGCGAAAGCATACCTGTGGAGAAAAACGTCGGAAGCGAAGTAATCGGCGCTACCATAAACAAAACAGGCACTCTACAGTTCAAGGCGACGAGAGTAGGGGAAGACACAGCCCTCGCCCAAATCGTACAACTAGTCGAAGAAGCTCAAGCTTCGAGTGCTCCAGTGCAGAAATTCGCCGACAAAGTCGTAGCCAAATTCGTTCCAATAGTCTTTACCACGGCAGCCATCTCCTTCATATTCTGGTATCTGACAGCTGGATTCGCAACAGCATTCCTCGCCTTACTCGCGGTACTCCTGATAGCGTGCCCATGCGCTTTAGGTATAGCGACCCCAACAGCCATACTCGCCGGTGTAGGGAAAGGCGCGGAGTATGGAGTACTCCTTCGAAGCGGCGAGTATATCGAGAAAGCCAGAAAACTCAGCACAGTAGTCTTTGACAAAACAGGAACATTAACCAAAGGTGAACCGTCAGTAACCGATGTCAAGGCTTACGGCGCATTCACGGAGAAAGACGTGCTCACGTTTGCAGGATCAGCTGAAAAAGCCTCAGAACACCCGCTTGCAGAAGCAATAG
Source organism: uncultured Candidatus Bathyarchaeia archaeon (assembly GCA_964432815.1). Lineage (GTDB taxonomy): Archaea > Thermoproteota > Bathyarchaeia > Bathyarchaeales > Bathycorpusculaceae > A05DMB-2. Next base: position 1,032 of record CAYSOZ010000092.1, on the reverse strand, counting down.
TGAAGAAAGCTCAAAACACCAAAATCAGACTATCAGCTGCAACCACTTTCGAAGCTCTGCCTGGCCTAGGAATAAAATGCACTATAGAAGATAGAACGGTTCTTCTTGGAAACCGCAAACTCATGCAAGAACAGAAAATCCCAACAGCCCAAATAGAAGAAGACATGGACAGGTTGGAAAGTGAAGGAAAAACAACCATAATCTTGGCAGTTGACAACGAAATAGCTGGAGTAATCGCGGCAATGGACACGCCAAAAGAAAACGCTCAGGAAGCAGTAGAAGCATTGAAAAACATGAAGCTAGAAGTAGCCATGCTGACTGGCGACAACGAGAAGACAGCCCGTTCAATCGCCAAACAACTCGGCATAGACCATGTCATAGCCAACGTGCTCCCTTGGCAGAAGGTGGACGCCATCAAAAACCTGCAAAGCCAAGGCAAAGTCGTAGCCATGGTGGGAGACGGCATAAACGACGCTCCGGCACTGGCACAGGCGGACATCGGCATAGCCATAGGAAGCGGAACAGACATAGCTAAAGAAACAGGAGGCATAGTACTCATCAAAGACGACCTCAGAGACGTAGCGTTAGGCGTAGAACTCAGCAAGAAAACCATGACAAAGATCAACACAAACCTGTTCTGGGCGTTTGCATACAACACTATTATGATTCCAGTGGCAGCCGCAGGACTCTTGAACCCAATCTACGCAGCGGGCGCGATGGCGATAAGCAGTCTGACGGTTGTAAGCAACTCGGCACTGCTGAAGCTTGCCAAGTTCAAATTCGAAAAATTTAACGGGTAGAACAACGTAACAGTCGGAGGTGAAACGATATGGCTATAGATCCAGTCTGTAAAATGAATGTGGACGAAAAAACCGCGAAACTGAAATCGGAATACGAGGGCAAAAACTACTACTTCTGTGCACCTTCCTGCAAAGCAACCTTTGAGAAGAACCCAGCAAAATACGCTGGAGGCTCCTCCAAAGGGCAGTCGGGTCACGGATGTTGTTGCGGGCATTGCTAGTCCGCACCGCG
>CAYSOZ010000091.1:0-5247 GCA_964432815.1 uncultured Candidatus Bathyarchaeia archaeon | reverse complement strand
ACGATGTTGGAAGCATTCTCGAAGCGAAGCAAAAAAGGCTCCAACCTGTCCTTTAGTGCCCACAAAGGCTGAACTGAATCAAAGCAAAAGCGAGAAACTGAACACTCCAACCATGGTTAGTTCCAAGCATTGGCGTGAGCCTGTCAAAAGAATAACTAAAGCCCCCAGCCACCCTGTACTCAAGCCACTCATACTTCGATGTCATGTTCAGCGACAACAAGTTCACGATCATCGACATCAACAACAGATACAAGCCGAAAACCGCAACGTAGAATACCAAGCGGCCATATCTGCTTTTGACACTTTTGTTCTTTGCAAGCAAGGAGCTTTTCTTTGCCAAAGAAGCAGCAACCAAACAGAAGAGGGGCAAAGTCAGGTAATCGTATTCGATAGAGTTGACATATGGAACCAACATGTTCTGGCCGACCGCCAAGAACGCGTTAAAACCAATCACTCCAATAATTGTCACCAGGAAGATCATATCAGAAACCACTATCTTAGGGAAGACTTTTCTTTGCAAGATTGAAAAGGCAACTGAAAAAACGAACCCTGAGATAAAAAATATGCCTAAAGCCTCCGTGAAAAAACTGAGGTTATAGAAAGGTGAAGCGTCAAAACCACTTGGCAGAAATTGTCCGAAGTCGTCATGGCTAAAAACGGAAACCAAGCCTCTTCCTGAAATCGGGACATACCACACATATTGAATGAGAAATGCGGCGAAAAAGAACATGGTATTCCGGCTAGCGCACGTTTTGTATTCTTTGGTCTTGAGTGAATGTAGAAAAGTGCAAGCGGAATCATCATGAATACTGCAAAGAGTTTTGTTAGAAAGGCAAAACCGAACAGAACACCAGAAAGCGACATGAGCCCCAGGCTATTCTTCCGCATTGCATGAATTCCAACAAGAAGGAAAAGCAAACTCAGGAAAAGACACTGAACGTCAACCAAGACGACTCTGGACATTATGATTTGCCAGGGAGTTAGAGCGAAAAGTGCGGCTGCAAATAAACCTGTTCGCCTCCCATACAGGACTTTGCCGATTTTGCTCAGCAGAAAAATGCATCCAACTCCGAACGAAGTGGTCACCCCGACCGCTACCTCGTAGGATACGCCGAAGGTTTTAAGGAAGAAGGCCTCAACATAGAAACCCAGCGGCTGCATGTTTATGGTTTCGCCGTAAGTGATGTAGGGCAGACCCCACTTGACCACTCCCGACGCAGCTGTGAATTCCAATTGCGAGTCCCAGCTGGAATAAGGCCCCAGAGAGATAGACATCAAAGCAGAACCGAGAAGAATTCCAATTAACGGATAGTTTCTCTTGAAAACGTCACCGAGTTTCTCGAGTCTAACTTCCAAAACACTCATTGAAAATCTGAATTTTGCAGGGCTCGCTTTCGTTAGATGTCGCTCCTTCTATGCAACATGATTTTAGACGCTTCGAATGGGCGACCAGACTATTATGTCTTATCAACAAGAAGAAGAGATGTTGTCAATATAGATCTCGCAGGCGTTAGAGCAAGAATGGAAACGAGCACCCTTTTGGTATATTATTCTTGCGCGCGTCATTCCCATCTGAATATTTTTGCTGATATCAAAATTCCTGCGACGAGAATGCCGAGCAGGATCGCGACCTCTGTTAAGTGCTCAGCAAGGCTTTCGCCTATCCATAGGCCTCGCATAAGGGTTGTCACGTGGGTCATAGGGAAGCGCGCTCAGCACTATTATGCGGTGGACAACGCGGCCACTAAGCGACAGCGTTGGCGCTTTCCTTAATCTCGTCTATCCGGTTCAAGTTGTTTATGACTACGCCCATTCGATACGAACTCTTCAGCGTCTTCGCTATTTGTGTAGTCAAATAGCGAATTCGACTGATATGCCTGAAAAAGGCCTCATGCACCATCTGTTTGACTTCACCAAGAGGCACCGCGGTTGGACATATCTTGGATACCCCGATGCCTGTCTCCCAATGTTCATCAACATTCAAGAACCCTTTAGCTTCAAACTCGTTCCAAACGTCGTTCCCAGGGTGCGCGCCCAGAATGTTAAATTGTGGGATGTCTATTGGAACCCTTCTTGCAAACTTTATCGTATTCTGGATCTCGTCTCTAGTCTCGTCCGGGGCGCCAACAATGAAGGATCCGACGATAACGTCCACTCCTGCTTTCTTGGCTGTTCTCACAGCAGTTTCAGCCTGTTTCGGCGTGATGGTTTTGTTGTAGTAATCGAGGATTCTTTGGTTGGCGCTTTCGATTCCGAAGTACAAGATTTTGAGACCTGCCTTCACCATTTCCCGCAGCATCTCATAGGAGCAGTTGTCCACTCTTCCTTCACAAATCCATTCCATGTCCATTTTTTCTTTTCTGATGCCTCTGCAGATTTCGACGACTCTCCTGGGGTTCAGGGTGAAGCTGTCATCTACAAAGATGAGCTGCCTGTAGCCTTCGCTTGCTAGCAACTGGAGTTCTTCAAGTGTGTTCTGGGCCGACCTCGGCCTCCACGCGTTATGGGCTATCTTTGTGCAACTGCAGAATCTGCAGGAGTAAACACAGCCGCGGCTGGTGACTATACTCGTGAATTTCTTCGGCGCCACATTCGCCCCGGCCATCAGGCAGTGATAGTCAACATCTATCAGTTTGCGGTCCGGAAAAGGTAGCGAGTCCAGGTTCTCAATCAAAGGCTGGTCTGGTGTGGCCGCTATTTCTCAATCATTTCTGAAGTGTATCCCGCGAACTTTCTCCAATGGCGATCCATTTTTTAGGCTTTCTGCGAGTTCGACAACTGTTCTTTCTCCTTCTCCTCGAACGATGATATCAACGGAGGAGTATTTCCTGAGAATTCGTTCTGGACTGAACGTGGCGTAATGGTTGCCGAAGACTGTGGTAATGTCTGGGTTTCTTTCCTTCACTTTGTGGCTGATTAATGCGGCTGTGCGGCCTGAGCTTGCGAGTGTTGAGAAACCCAAGATGTCGGGGTCTTCTTTCTCCACCCATTTCAGAGTTTCTCCTATGGTTAAGCCGAGTCCAGGCTGATCTAAGACCGAAACTTCAACGCCTTTTTCTTCGAGAACCGTAGCAAGGTACAGTATGCTCAACGGGGGAAACGCAGCAACGGATTTTCTTCCTTCTCGCTCATCAATATCTTCATTCGGACTTGCGTTGATGAAAGCGAACTTCATGCAGGCACTTCTTTTCTCTTATTCTTTTAAAACCGCACATAAGCTTTTAGTTAACAGCGGTAAACATCTCATTTCGATGAGTCTCAATAAGCCTCGATAACAAGCAATAACCTTATATTCTAATCGACGATAATAATTATCGGGCAACAATGAAAGTCACTCTTGCCGTGGAAGCAGATGAGCTGAAGCTCGCACAACTGCTCTCAAAATTCGCAGAAAAATACAGAATGTCATACAAGCTGAACCGACAACCGAAAGGATTCCTTCTTGAAGTAGAGTTGAACGGCGACGACCTCGGCGAATTCATTCGACGCTTCAACCACCTCAAAGACGCGACCTACAAAATTGAGGAACTGCGAGGAGGCGGCTTACTAGACGCATTCAACGTAAGCCTGACCAGAACGAATATCGACGCGTTAATCGGCAAAGAGGCAATAGCCAAAACCGATATTGACTCTTTAGACGGCGGAGTAACCAAGCTGATGGGGGAACTCTGGCTTTCTCGGACTGAAAACGGAGAAATCGTCAAAGAAGGATCAAAGGTGAGAGTGATTCGAGCAGAAGGAGTCAGCCTTATAATTGAAGGAGTGAATGAAAAAGAATGTCTCTCGAAATAACATTAGCATTTGTCGGCTTCGCGATTACCGCAATTGCATTACTTGTGCTATCACAATCAGTCAAGAAAATCAACCAGTACGAAAAAGGTTTGGTGGAAAGATTCAACGCCTACGAGAAGACAGTCGACCCCGGACTGAGATTCATTACTCCCTTTGTAGAAAGAATTTATCGTGTCAACATGCGCGAACAGGTTATAGATGTACCGCCCCAAGAGATCATCACCGAAGATAACGTTGTCGTAACCATAGATGCAATCATATACTACCAGGTTGTGGACCCAAAAAGAGCATTGTACGAAATAGAGGACTTCGAACTAGCCATAGTAAAACTTGCGCAAACAACTCTGAGAAACATCGTTGGGGAAATGTCCTTAGACGTGTGCTTGACATCAAGAGAGAAAATAAACGTGGAACTTCGTGGCGTTCTAGACCAGGCTACTGATAAATGGGGGACAAAAGTCAACCGTATCGAACTTCAGCGGATTGACCCACCAGCGGACATACAAACAGCCATGCACAAACAAAAAACAGCTGAACAAGAAAGGCGACAACTGCGCTTGCTGGCTACAGGACGAAAAGAAGCAGCCGAACAGGAAAAACAAGGTGCAATACTCAAGGCGCAGGGAGAAAAGGCGTCCGCGATACTGAAAGCCGAAGGGGAAGCACGTGCAGTGGAATTGGTGGCTGATGCGCAAGCCAAAGCCATCAAAGCAGTCTCGGAATCAGCGAATCAATACTTTAAAGAAAACGCGCAGCTGAACAAAGACTTGACGTTGTCCGTGACACATTTAGCCAACAAACCAAGATTGTGGTCCCAGCGTCTGCAGATATCCTCAACGTCATAGGACTTGAAGGCGCGTCTGTCATTCCCGTAAAGACCAAGAGTGGAGAAACGTCCGCGAGTAAGTGACAAGAGGGTTGAACATGGACTTAACTCCCTTCATTCCCATTCTTATCATCTCTTTCGCCACTGTTGTCATAATAATCGCAGTCCTGAGAAATAATGCAGATCGCGAGCACAGAGTCAAGCACAGATGTGTTTCTGGCCAATTCAGCGAGCAAATGGAGATTGACATGCGACTACCCTATAGGCGATTCAGGGAACTGTATCCAACGACCAGGTGGACGTACGAGGAATACAAGAGAATGCAAATGCAAACTGCGTTCAGGCGATCACACAGCTCGCAAGATAACAAAAGAATGGTAAGATAGTCAAGCCGTTCATGGAACTTCATCTTTAGCTCCTCAACCATACTAGCGCATGCCCTGAGCAGAATTCTTCGTCTATCGCCAAATTCTCCTATGCATGGTCATCTGGTTCTGTTATTGTCCCATTTCCATTATGTCGAGAGGCTTCGGGTTCTATGTCTTCTTCTGTTTTTGCGTCGAGAAAAACATGACCCTGAAAACTCGGGCAATAGCATTGTCAGAAACACTAAAAAGCAAACAAGCTAT
>CAYSOZ010000090.1:0-5247 GCA_964432815.1 uncultured Candidatus Bathyarchaeia archaeon | reverse complement strand
TGCTTGTTAGCTAGGACTTCAGCCAAGGCTTTTCCGATTTCTGTTGCGGATTCTAAGTCCTGCATCAAAAATGATATCGGGACAAACTTGAAAGTCCTCCCGTAAATGTATTGTAAGAAGGGAAGTTGGACCTCTATAGAGTGCTCGAAACGATGGGCAGATTCGTTCACATCCACAATCTCGGTTTCCTCAATTATTCTGTTGGCCATTTGCGTGTCAATTTCAACATCGCCCAGGGGAGTATGCCAGAAACCTTCGTTCATAATAGCCAGACCGCTGCCATATCCTGTGTGGTTCGGACCTAGAATTACGATTGTGTCAGGCTTGCCGTCTAATGTCAGTTCATAGTAAGCTTTGGATGCAACCGGTCCTGAGTATACGTAACCTGCGTGGGGACAGATCAGTCCTACAATTTTTCGGAGACCGTTCTTGTTGACTTTGGGGAGTTGTCCCGGGCCAAACTCGTGTCGAAAACAGTTTTCAATCTGAGCTTTGAGCGCTTCGGCGTCTCCGTCGTAGAATTGTCCTGCTACGGTTGGAGGCCGAACCTTCGCCATTCGCTCAGGTGTCCTCCTCATCTTCCCTTGAAATCTTGGCCTCAAAGTCTTCAATGGTTGCTGCTGGATCTTTGTCAGCCGCTAATTCTCCTCTTTCCCTTAGCACCTGCCTGGCTAGAAGCCAGAAAATGACTGCCAAAGCTCTTCTGCCCTTGTTGTTTGTTGGAATGACAAGGTCTACTCCCGCGAATTCGTTGTCGCTGCTGCACAGAGCAACAATTGGAATTCCTACTCTTCCTGCTTCCTTTACGGCTTGAGCGTCTGCACGGGGATCGGAAACTACGATTATCTCTGGATCTATGCGGCTTGAGTACTGGGGGTTGGACAATAGGCCTGGGATGAAACGACCCACGATGGGTGTAGCTCCCGTTAGCTCGCAGTATTTCTTAACGGGTTCATGAGCGTAAAGCCTGCTTGCGGCCACAGCTACCTTGGCACGGTCAAAGCGTGCCAGAAATTTAGCTGCTATCCTTACGCGATCGTCAGTTTTCTTTACGTCCAAAACGAAAAGCCCATCAGGTCTGACACGGTAAATAAAAGGTTCCATGTCAAGGGTTTTCATTCTTGTTCCGATGTGGATTCCCGCTGACAAAAGAGTGTCTCGTGGAAGCAACAGTCCTTCGTCGGGCGCTGGAGGTGCTTCACTTTCGACTTCAGGCTCTTCTTCAACAGGGTTTTCTTTTATTTCATCTTCTGACATTTTTTCTCCTCTACCAATTTTTATAAATCTGCCATTTTTGCTCTATTACCAAGAAAATGTTCGATTCTGATCAGTTCATTCAACTTCGCAATACGTGCTCCTTCCACTACACCAGTTTTTATGACTGGACATCTGAACGCAACAGCCAAATGGGCTATGTGCCAGTCGCATGTGTCCCCTGAGCGATGCGAAATTACACAGGTATATCCGTTCCTTTGTGCGTTCTCGATTGTGTCGGCGGCGTCTGAGAGGGTACCGATCTGGTTGACTTTAATTATTATGGCGTTTGCAGCTTTGAGTTTGATGCCTTGCGCCAACCGTTCGTTGTTCGTCGTGAACAAATCGTCTCCGCATACTAGACAGTCTCGAGCTTTTTTGGTTAGTTCCGCGAAGCTTTCAAAATCTTCTTCTTGAAATGGATCTTCAACGTAAGCCAAATGGTACTTTTCGATCATTTCCAACATGAAGTCCAGCTGTTCGGCGGGATCACGTTTCTTGCTTCCGTTTTCATACGCATACTTTCCTTCCTTTTCCTTCCACATGGACGAAGCTGCCACATCTATTCCAAAGCCGCATTCAAAATCTAATTCGTTACCGACCTCTTCGCAAGCCTTGGCAATGACTTCGAAGGCTTCTTCGTTGCTTATGTTGGCGATCCACGCGCCTTCCGAGCTGTTGCCACCGTTGAAGAACTTGTCCTTCTTTTTCAGGGCTTCACCGATTTTCTTGTGAACTTGGGCGTTTGCAGTTGCCGCTTCCAGAAAAGTCTCGGCGCCGTGCGGAAACGCTAAGAATTCCTGAATATCAGGCGCTTTGCCTCGCGCGTGTTGTCCTCCACTTAAGCAGTTTCCAAGCGGATAAGGCAGCTTGTTTGCTGTGTTTCCTCCTAAGAATTGGAAGAGCAATAAGCCATGCGAGTTTGCAGCCGCCTCAGCGTTCGCAAGCGAAACTGAAAATGCGGTGTTTCCACCTATGACTCTAAAATTCGTTGTGCCATCAATTTCGTGAAGGGTACTGTCGATTTCCTCTTGGAAATCGCTGTTTAGACCCGCCAACTCTGGAGCTATCAGATCGTCAACCTTCTTTATGGCTTGCTCAACTCCGCCCTGCGGGTAATAAACTACTTCGGATTTGCCGCGGCTTTTTCCAGCTGGTGCTGATGCGCGCCCGAAACCACCTGCTGTTACAACGTCAATCTCTATTGTTTCCTCTCCACGATTGTTGAATACTTTTCGTGCGATGAGGTCTTCTATTATTGATGACACGCGGATATCCTCAAGCGCTATACCTTTTGTTTAGCTCTTATTTACTCTTTCGGAATGCAATAATTAACATTCATACATGTCAACGCTTTTTCTCGTTTTCTGCCACCACTGCAGTTTTTCAAAAGAGTTCAGCGAATCGAGAAGAGCTTACGTCTTAGTAAGCCTCTGTTTAAGAGGCTGCGAAATAAGACCTGGACAGATTAGATTGTATGGTGGTGCGATATAAGAAAAATGTTGAAAAATTAGTAGAAGTTGCGAGCTTCTTTTCTCTTCTCTGCCTCTTCGTAGAAGCGCAATACCTCATCTATTATTTCCACATTTGATAGCAGCATACGTCTGCAACAGTAGCGTTTGATCCCCAAACTGTCCAAAACGTCACGGGCGTTTTCGCCTGTTTTTATCCTCCTCGCGAATTCTTCCCATCTGTCACCAACGAGCTTGCCGCATGTGAAGCATCTTACTGGAATTATCATTCTTTACGTCTTCTCCTACCTGTAGCTCTTTTGCTCCTTGGCACGTGCACCCGGTCCGCCAAATTTCTTGGTTTCTTTGCTTCTCGAATCACCTGCAATCATTGTCCTGTCGTATTCAGCGAACACCGTGCGCAGATGACTGCTCTTTGTCCACTTCAATAATGCATTTGCCACTGCCATTCTGGCTGCCTCTGCTTGTCCCATGTAGCCTCCGCCTTGAGTTCTAACGTCCATATCTAGTTGATTCCAGACTTCAACTCCAGCCTGCAGCAGTGGTTCCATAATTTTTTCTCGAGCGATTTCGGGTTCGTAAATTTCAACAGGAGTCATGTTAATACGCACTCTGCCTACTCCTGGCTTGACGACCGCTCGTGCTGCAGCGGTTTTTCTTTTTCCACTAACGACCAAAACTTTCTTTGCGGGCATTATTATTCACCTTGATTCCATCCAATTTCTTTCGCCAATTCGGCAAGGGTCAAATGGGGACCCCTCAATTTCGTGGCTTTGGCCTCATCTAATGTAATCATTTGGAGGTTTTCAAAGTCTCTGGGTATACCCATAAATACCTTCAATTTCCTGAAAGCATTCTTTCCTTTTGGCTGTTTGAACGGCACCATTCCCCTGACGGTCTTCTTCACTATTTTATCTGGTCTCCTGTAATGGAATGGACCTCTTTCCGGTGCTCCGACCTCTAGGAACTCTTTGGCTTCTGCCACTTTGCTTTTCCTTTTTCCGGAGATTATCGCTTTTTCAGCGTTGAGTATTGTCACTTCTTCGCCATTCAGCAGGCGTTTAGCAACTTTGCTTGCCATTCGGCCGAGAATCAGTCCCTCAGCGTTTACTAGAACAGGATGTTTTTTTGTGGTTTGCATTTTTTGCATACCTTTTTCACCGAATGATCCTGACGTTTGAGCCTTTAGGGTTTTTCTCAACCAGTTCTGGTATGGAGAGATATTTCGCTCGGGCAGCTTTCAGTTTTTCTTTGGCCCTTTCTGAAGCACCGAAAGCAGCTATTGTTACAATGTGATTCAATGTTCCAGTTGCCAAGACTTTTCCTGGCACAACGATTGTGCTGCCTTTTTCTGTATACCTGTTTATCTTGCTGAGGTTTACGGCAACTTCTTGTCGGCTTGGTTTGGATAGGTATTCTGCAACATCGGACCAGATGCCGGCTTCCTTTTCTCGGCTCTGTTTCTTCAGAAAACGGATAAGTTGGATGAGCTCTGGGTTTGTAGTCTTTGTTTCTCTCATTATTCTTGCACCTTTAGCTGCTCTTCGAATTCTGTTAATTGTTGATCAAGTATCTTGCTGGCTTGTTGAAGTACTCTTTCGGGGGGCATCACGCCTGACGATTCGATGTTCATTATGAAGGCGTTCTTCTCCCATTCTACCTTGACTGCTTTAGGCGCTTTCGGGCAGGCGTCGACGCAGTCCATGCAAAGGTTGCAGGCTAGCAAATCGCGGACGTCAACCTTGTCTTCTTTGATGGCAAGTACTTTTTTCGGACATACGTCTACACATTTTGTGCAATCCCCGCATTCTTTGTTTGGTACTTCTATCTTAGGGTAGTATTTGTAAGCGCATACACTTACGGGCTGCCATTTTGCGTGGGTTTTTCCTTTGCCGAGCCTAGCGTAAGCTTCTAGTTTCAGTTTCTGCCCTTTTGCAAGCTTTACTATTGGGATCTTGTCGGACACTGGGACTATGTTCGGGTTTTCCGAAACTATCTCTCCAGAGTAAACTGTGCGGGTTCCTTCCTTTGCCTCAGCGTCTAGAGTCAAAGTAACACGGCAGAGCGTGCATCCGAACTCGCTCTTGCATTCGCAGTCTTCCGGAAGGTTATAAGTGTCTAAATCAGTTTTCATCGGGATAAGTCCCAATCTGTGTGCAATAATCTCGTCCTGAAGAATAGATGAGTTTTCTATCATGACCACTTCGTCTACAGCCATGCTGGGAACCTCGGCAAGTGCTATGCGGCGCAAGGCATTAATCAGAGGAACCTCTGCCTCACGTATCGCTATACGGAGGTTTGTCTCATCTTTTTCCAGCACTTCGATTTTCACTTGTCAAAGACACTCCATAATAGTTGAAATAATGATTGTGCGGTTCAATAGAAGCACAAGTGCATTATTTCAATTTTTCTATCAAGCGAAGCTAATATACTTGACTAACTATACGCGTCTTCCTCTTCTGCCGCCAGGTCTTCTTGTGCCGTCATGTGGAATGGGCGTTACTTCTTCAATGCGTTCAAT
>CAYSOZ010000089.1:0-5258 GCA_964432815.1 uncultured Candidatus Bathyarchaeia archaeon | reverse complement strand
TTTCTGGTCGAGTGTCTTTATCATATACGAAGAGTATGAATCTGTACTGCAGAAGCATTAAATCCGCCAGGCCACTCTCCGTAGTAACAAAAAAACGGTTTCAAAAGGGGAGCTACACCAAATCTGACTGAGAAGATGGGCAAAACCTCCTGTCGACCCTTAGAACCTGATCCAAATAATGCTGGCGGAGGAAAACAAAGAATGATAGTAGCGGTTCACTCCTACAAAGGAGGAACTGGAAAAACTCTGATTTCTGCGAATCTAGCCACGTTGCTAGCTGCCAAAGGCAAGAAAACCTGTCTGTTAGACATGGATTTTCGCGCTCCAAGCCTCCACTCCCTATTCAAGAGTAAGCTTTCTGGATATTGGCTGAACGATTATCTTGAAGGCTCCTGTGACGCAGAAGAGGTGCTTCGTAATAGCTACGGTGAAGGATTGGACTGGGAAAAGCTGAGCGTATGCTTCGCCAATCCGTCGACCAAGGGCATCATGGAGATGGCGTCTAAAGATAGGAAATGGGAAATGCAGGCTCTTCGCAGACTTCTTTCTTTCAGGAAAACTCTGTTTGACAAGTTATCCTTTGACTATCTGGTTGTTGACACGAGTCCCGGGCTTCAGTATTCGTCCGTAAACGCCATCGTTGCCTCAGACGTTACGCTGGTGGTTACGACGCTGGAGGAATCCGACCTTAAGGGGACCAGAGTGATGCTTCATGATCTTTACATGCATTTCGAAAAGAAGGCCGTTGTCATCGTCAACAAGGTTCCTTTCGATCTGCTTCAGTCACAGAGACTGGAGAAAGTGAAAGAGGCCTTGGGGGCGTTCGGTCTACTTTTCGTCGAGGGAATAGCGTGTTCCTGCGAGATACCTGTCAGCGAGAACCCCTCATTCTTCGCATGTTTGAGACAGAACCATTCATTCTCACGGACGCTGGAGAGAATAGCTTCGCAGTTGATCGCCTTCCAAGTGCATAAATCTCGGTCCGGGCCTTTGATTAATATTATGCCGTTACAGAAGGTATAGTTGTTGGTTTAGATGAGTTTTCGTCTTAAAATAGACACGAAATCTTTCTTGGACGACGGTTCGGGCAAAAAGTGTCTCAGTTTTGCCGTTGTGGATTTGGAAAAGTCTGAGAGTTACCCTCAGAATTTTGTGTGCATACTGCCGATCATGGTAAGCGCAGACGGAAAGACTCAGAGCAATTTCTATCGAATCTTCAGAGAAAGAAGTCTCATAAAAGCCAAATCCTTGCTGGTTGCGGCGTTGAAGAGAGAAGGCGACCCAGAGGTTAAAGCTGAGATCGAACGCAGGCTGAAGATGCTTGACCCCAAACAGCCCGCCAAAGTTAAATGCAGTACCTGCGGAAAGCTCTTTCAGCCTCTCCGGGTGAGAAAATATAAGCGCCATTTCTGCCCTGAATGCATGAAGAAAAAATACACCTAAAGCGCGCCACCGCTCAGGCTATGACAGTAGATGCGCAACCGGTGTCCTGAAGCAATCGAAGTTAATCTAAGTGTGTCTTTTTAACAGAGAAGTAAAACTTGGCTGAGTGGACTCTGGGTTAAACTCATGAGGGGTAGTTGCAGTCGAGAGTTGCATTTTCCTTTCTCCTTAACTTTGTTGTCCGGAGCCCCAGCAAACCCATCTCCAGCCAAAACTTTTAGGCGCTGAAGTTCCCATATCTTGTTCTATGGAGTTCAGGTCTAAGGGCACCATGATTCTCCGCTGGAAACACATGGGGCCGCAGAAACAGCATGCTAAACGTTTCATAGACAAGTCTGCCTATTGGGAAAAGGCAAGTTAGCAGACACGTTCTATTTCGCAGATGCATTTGAGGTGTGGTTGCTTGGAAGCCATAGAAAGGAGACTGAAAGCAGTAAAAGTGAAAAAGACAGCCGTTCTGGCGTTCAACCTAATCATAGTCATTGCAGTTGCAGTTTTATGGGTTTTTCAGGGACATGATTATGTCATTGGATTCATAATAGCAGCTGGATTAGTCGGGTTCGTCGGGATCCCCTTATACAATAGATATGTCAAGCAGGAATCCCAAATACGCTCTGAAATGCAGCAAGCTAGCGTTGAAATCTAATAGTAAATCCTGACTTTTTTCCATCAGGCTTCTAGACAATCCCAAACTTTAAATTCACATAAATTTAGCGCGCACTCTATGAATCTTGATATGAATTTGAGCAAAAGCGTTATATTTTGTCAGACATAGAACGTTCCGACCAGGCCTGCGAAGAATGAATAAGACACCGCTATTCGAATTTGAAGTGCCATGCTACCGAAAGCAGCGTTCGGCAGAATGGATCCGTGAGCTTAATCAAAAACAGACACGCTGATGCGTTCCACAACTTATGTGAAAAGCGCAATGTAGTCTATTCTCTCGATTGTACGTGTCAATTCTCTTGCGTTAGTAGCTTTTTTGTGAGTTGTTCAATTTCATCCCGGATCTCACGGACTTTTTCAATCGGTTTCCCCTTTGGATCCTCAAGTTTCCATTCTGTTGTCGGCTTAAAAAACGGTCCCGGACAGATTCCCTGCTCATTGCAGCCCATAGTAACAATAACGTCTGCTTCCTGAGCCATCTGGAAAGTCAGCAGTCTCGGCTTGTTCATCGAGATGTCAATGCCCTTCTCCCTCATGGCCTCGACCACCAAAGGGTTAACTCTATCTGCAGGTTTGTTTCCAGCGCTTGAAACCTCAAGCTTATCTTTTCCGTATTTTTCGGCGAAAGCTTCTGCCATCTGACTCCTACCCGCGTTCTCAATACAGACAAACAAGACTCGTTTCATTTCTTTTCTCCGGTATTCGTTATCTCTCTGAAGGTCCGTCAAGCATGAAGTAATGAGGCCTGGAGTGTATGTCTTTTATTCTCTGCTTGAAAGCATAACAATGTAATCTGCTGTGTCAGCGCACATGTCTGCAGCTTGCTCGATAAACTCAATCAGATCATCAAATATTACCATTGCTCCGCAGTTGATTTTCTCTCCATACTTCACAAACAGGCTCTTGGCTCTAAGGTACTCCGCGTCAAGTTCATGTTCAATCTGTCCGACATTCTTAGCTTTCTCAATGGCTTCAGAGGGATTGAGTGATATCTTCTCAATGCTGATGCGCAGATTCTTTGCAATGTCTACGAGTTTTGAGGTCATGAATACGGTCTCTTTGGTTAGTTCTTCTGGAATCTCCGTTTCTCCTAGCATTTCTAGGCATCTTGCCGCGTCTTTGGTGTGGTCTGCAAGTGTGTCCAGTCTTTTTACAAGATGAAGCAGGTCTTCCCGATAATCAGCCACAAGAGCAGCGCCTTTTGAAAGTTCAATGAAAACAGCTGTCCGTAGTCTGTCAACTTCTTCTTCATCCTTGTACAGGTTTTCGATATACTTTTTGGCTTCCTTGAAATCTCCTTCAGAGTAGCTTTTCATTGCTCTATTGAGCCAAGTCACAGTGTCAAATGCTTTCGTTATCTGATTGTATGCCAGGTCTAGAGCTTTTGTTCTGCGCCGTTTTTCAAACCATCCATAACTTCTTTTTTCCAGATAAATCACCTCAGACTTAGTTTTTCTCCGGATACTATGTAGACTATCGATTCACCAACGTAAGTTGTGTGATCAGCTATTCTCTCGAGGAAACGCGACACCAGGAGATTGCACATGGCGCATTTATTTTGCACAGTCGCTTCGGCGAGTTCATCGAGATATGCAAAGTACAACTCATCTGCTTCTTTTTCAACGCCAGCTAGACTCCGAGCTATTTCTCCATCATTCTGCTTCAGCGCATCCACACTCTTGCTAACCATCTCGAAAACTTTTCCCGCCAGCTTCTGCATCAAATCCGAAGACCCCGCGCATTTATCTAACCCTGCCAGCTTCTTGTGGGTGAACGATATGTCCCATGCGTACCTGCCGTAACGTTCAAAATCGTATGCAATCTTCATGTAAGAGTTGATTATTCTCAAGTCGGATGCCACTGGCTGATATTTTACTATCAACTCGAAAGCTTTGTTTTCAATTTCAACAGTCATAGTCGCCAGAATGTCTGAGAGTTCATGCACAACCGCGGTTGCATCTTCCCCATTCATATATCCCCTGATCGACACGTCTATGACTTTTTCAGCTACTTCACCCATCCTGTATACCATGACGGTTAGTTGTTCCAAACCCACATCTAAGAGTCTATGCATAATCTTCACCTAACCAAATTGTCCAGTTATGTATTTTTCTGTTAATTCGCTCTTTGGATTCTCAAATACGCTCGTTGTTTCGCCAAATTCTACAAGTTGACCTAAATACATAAAGGCCGTAAGGTCTGAAACACGCGCAGCTTGTTGCATATTATGTGTTACAATGACAACAGTGTAATCACTCTTAAGCGAGACTATCAGCTCCTCAATTTTTGAAGTGGCAATAGGATCTAGCGCTGAGCAGGGTTCATCCATGAGGATGACTTCAGGTTGCAATGCAATTGCACGAGCAATACAAAGTCTCTGTTGTTGCCCGCCTGAGATGCTTGTTCCAGGCTTTTTCAGATCATCCTTGACTTCATCCCACAGCGTTGCCTGCTGAAGACTCTTTCTTACAATTTCGTCAAGATCTTGACCCTTTCTTGCCCCGGTTAGTTTCAATCCTGCAGCAACGTTATCGTAGATTGACATTGTTGGAAATGGGTTCGGTTTTTGAAAAACCATCCCTACTCTGCGGCGAACCATCACTGGGTCAACTTCAGGAGCATAGATGTTTTTTCCATCTAGCAACACTTGACCAGTCGTCTTGGCGCCCGGCACCAGTTCATGCATCCTGTTCAGTGTTCGGAGGAATGTAGATTTTCCACATCCCGATGGACCGATGATGGCGGTCACGGCGTTTGTCTTGACAGAGATGTTGATGTCTTTCAGCGCTTGTTTGGTGCCGAACCACGCACTTAATTCAATGCTCTCCATTTTCATATTAGGCATTATTATGTCACCTTGGTGATCTGCTCCTACTGGCAAGTCTTATGCCAATGTTTAGGGTTAAAACTATTAGAATCAACACCAATGAAGCACCCCAAGCTTGAGCTTGTATTTCGGGCTGTGGCATTCGTGAGTTGAGGAAAATCCTAAGGGGCAGGGCATCCATCGGCTGGTTGAAGCCTTGAAAGAAGTAGCTGTTGCCCAAAATCGTCAGTAGTATAGGGGCGGTTTCCCCAGCAATTCTCGCAACAGCTATGAGTGTACCGGTAATTAACCCGCCTTTTGCGGAAGGTAGCACCACACTCAG
>CAYSOZ010000088.1:0-5289 GCA_964432815.1 uncultured Candidatus Bathyarchaeia archaeon | reverse complement strand
GACTCCGTACACTTTTTGGGCTTTGTTCACCATCTCAGGCTTCAAAGTGATCACTATAAATTGAATTTTGCCAGATTCCTCGAGAAGCACATCAGCGAGTTTTGAAACGTGATAAGCATCCAGATGGGCGTCAATCTCATCGAGAATGTAGAACGAGGAAGGAGTGAAATCCTTCAGTGCAAAAATGAAAGCTACTGCCGCGACGGAGCGTTCTCCGCCGCTTGCACCGCTGACGATTATGCTGGGTTTGTTGGGAAACTGTACAATCATATCTATGCCGCCGTGAAAAGGCTCATCCATGTTTTCGAGCTGCAAAAGTGTTGTCCCGCCGCCGGTCAGTTTTGAGAAGTATTCTTGCAAGTTCGAATTGATTTTGTAAAATGCATTCATGAAAACCCTGCGCTTCTTGCTATCAACTTCATCCATGAACTGCACTATTGCCTGCTTTTCCTTTTCGAGCTCATTTAAACGCAAGGACAGTTCTCTGTATCTTGAAATCTGTTCCCCGTAATGCGTCGAGGCAAGTTGATTCACCGCTCCGATTCTTTCTAGTTCAAATCGCATCATCTGCATCGACCTCTCGGCCTCTTCGACTTGCTTATCTGTTGGTTCCAGAGGTTTTTCATACCCTAGCCGATTGAGTTGATTTTGATGTTGCTGGAGCTCTAACTGGAAAGTCTGAACACTTAATTGAAGTTGATTGAGAAGCATATCAGCCTGCTCGTATTCTGAATCCAGCTGTCGAAGCTCTGAATCAATAGCGTCAATTTTTGTCGTGAACTTCTTAGCCTCCTCTCTTGCAGAAAAAACTGCTTTGGAGAGCTCAATACGGTTTTTGTCCAGTTCAGATAGTTCGGTCTTGAGAGATTCGCGTTCTTGAAGGGCTTCAGCCACTTCCTTCTCAAGTTTTCTTTGCTGCTGCTCAACCTTCGATAGCTGAATTTTTGAATTTAAGTATCCAACTCGTAAGACGTTGTCGAATTGGGACTGGCGTGTTGAAAGCTCAGTTTGAACAGTACTCAGATTCTGCCTAAGAGCGATCACAGCCTCTGCTATTTTTTCCCTGCTCACTTCCAGCTCCTGAATGTGAGCAAGGTCGGTTTTTTGTCTTAGGAGCGCCAAATCTGTCTGCAGTTTTTGAAGCGTTTTTTTTATGGTATTTCGCTCCGACTTGTATAATCCCATGCGGCCTTTGCAGGCAGCAATCTCTTTTTCTAGTTTTGCACTATACTTTTCCAAGCGTCGGACGTTGAAACGTGTTCGTTTTACACTTCGTTTGACCCTAACAATTTCCCTATCTATAGTTGCGATGGATTCTGAAAGACGAGTCATTTCAATCTTAGCGTGATCGATCTCTTCTTCGAAAGAAGAAATGTCAGTGCCTCTCTGCGAAAGATGCAACTGAAGAGCCTTAACAGCTTCGTCAAGACTTTTTATGGCTGTTTCGCTGGGAATAATTGTGGAAAAATCTACGGGAGCACGATAATAACCACTTTCAAAAGCCCCGGGTTCATACAAGTCACCGTTAAGGGTTACTGCGCGGTATCCTTCATTTGAGAGAGCAAAGGCTATCTTGTCGTCTGAGACCACTATGGTGTCCCCGAAAACATAGTTGACGGCCGATTCATTGTTTTTGTCGAACTTCATAAAAGAAGAGAGTGGTCCGATGACGCCGTCTCTTTGTAAGGGCTTAATATTCTTAGAACGGGCGCTTCCCTGGAGTGGGATAATCTTGATTCTGCCGAGCTTCATCCGTCTCAGTGTTTCGGTGCACGTGAATGCAGAATCAATATCCTTCACTACAAGTGCGTCAAGCCACCCAGTTGCAGCTGCCTCTATGGCTTTCCTGTAATTTCTGTCAATTTTTACTAAGTGACGCAGTCGACCCATGATTCCAGAAATGGCGCCGACGTCGCCCATTTCTTCGATGCTTCTGAGGGCTCTTTCTTCTGCCGCCACAGTTTCAGCAAGGTCTCTCTGAGTGGCGAATTCAATGACTGCCTCTTTAGCGGAACTGGCGATACGCCCCGCTTCGGAGATTTCCTTGCCGACTGCTTCTTTCTGCAGCGTTTTTCGTTCTATAGACAGTTCAAGATTCTTGAGCTGGGCTTTTTGGTCCTTCTGCACTTTGTCAAGTTCGCTTAGCGATGTTTCAATTTCCGCTAGATTCGAGTGGAAACGTTCTTTTCGAACCGTGAGATTCTTCAGCCTTCCAGAGCTTAGTCGAAGAGCTGTCTTGTCATTCTTGTATTCTGACCGTAGAAACGCAAGTCGTTTAACATGGTTCTCTATCTGCGTTTCAACTGCACGAATTTTTCGGCTGTTGTCACCTAATCCGCCCCAGAGTTGCGCAGTCTCTTGTGCGAGAGCTTCATGTTCGGCTGTTTTTGCATTGATTTGCGCTTGTAGCCTTTCTTGTTCGCCTTTGAAAGATCTCGTTTTCAAGCGGTTCTCGTGAATTTCTTTTCGTATTGATGTATATTGTTCCTCGTTGTTCCCTTTTATGCGCCTCAGGCTTTCGAGATTTGCCTGTGCTGAACTTATTTTTGTGGTCAACTCTGTAAGTTTAGATTTCAATTCGCCTATCCTTATTTGCACTTTGAGGACTTGCGAGCCGCCATCTTCGACAATTTCTGAACTGAGCTGCCTCCAGTCTCCCTCGATTTCGCGTCGTTTTGATCGGCGAGCTTCGCGCAGTTCTCTTAGTTTTTCCACTTTGCCGCGGACTTTGTCGGTTTGAGCCCTTTTTTCATCTACTTGCTTGTTCAGTTGGATTATGTTATGTGAAATTTTCACTGCTTCGAATTTTTTGATCTCATTTTGTATGAAACTGTAACGCAGAAGTTCGTTTCGTTCTCGCTCAAGATCATCTAATCTTTTTTGAACTTCATCGATTCTTCCCATGGCCGTTCGAATTGATATGTCCGCTGTACGTAGTTTTTCTTCTGCCTCAGCTTTCTCAGCGTCATATTGAGCTATACCAATTAAGTCTTCGATAATTTTTCTACGCTCCATGGGATTGACATCGGTCAAGCGTGTGATTGTACCCTGAGGAATTATGTTTTGACTTGCGCTGCTTATTGCTGCCATGGAGAGAATTTCGAGTATGTGGGCTCGTGAGAGCCTTCTACCGTTTAGCCTATAAACACTTTGACCGTTCCTGTAGACTTCTCGTGAAACAGTTACCGTAACGGTATCAATGGGCATCGTTCCATCTGAATTGTCAAATTGAATGATAACCTTGGCCATTTTCGCCTTTTCGAGGCCGGCTTTTTCTGACCCGTGAAAAATCAGTTTCGCTGCGTTTTCAGCACGCATTCTTCTTGTGCTTAGTTCTCCTAGAGAGAATAGACACGCATCCATAATGTTTGTTTTTCCGCTTCCGTTTGGCCCAGTTATGGCTGTGAATCCCTTGTCTAGAACCACCTTAACTGTCTGTGGTCCAAAGGATTTGAAGCCTTTAAGCTCGATTTTCTTAATGTAGGGCATTGATTCTGCGCCCTCACCTTAGGAAGCACGCCATTTTTCTCATTTAACACTCATATACATTCTTATAAAAGCTTAGTGCGTGATGAAACTATTCTTCGAAAGTTAGAATCGACCGGGGAGATGTCCAGACTACGAGCTATTTTCTCGCACAAAAAACGCGACTATTCTTTGGCAAAAAAAGGGAGATGAAGGTTCACCCTTCTGTGTTTACCGTTTCCTGAGTAGTAGTGCTAGCACAACGCCGACTATTGCGATTGCAGCGATTATGCCTGTTACCGAAGGCACAAAGTATTGTTCAGACAGTAATGCTGGTGCTTGCGTTGGTTCCGCTGTAGCCTCAGGAGCTTCTTGCACGCTTATCGCAGTGACCGCGGACGAAGGCCAGTAAGACTCTGATCCGGCAAATCTGGCATAGACAGAGTATTCGCCTGGAACTTCTGGAGTAAACGCCAGTTTGAAGAAGCCAGCTGCGTCACTGGTGGTTCTGTCAACCTCGTAATAGTTGTTGTTTGGATCAAGAACCTCAACGATAACTTCAACGCCTACAACGTCTGTAGGCTTGGGCTGCTGCATGTACACGTACTCCATCCAAGCGCTCATACTATCGTCGCTGACTGCCGGAACACCGTGCGGAAAACGGGCTATCCTGTCAGAGTTCTTCGTGCCTGGAGACTCGTCCATAACAGTGCCTTCCACCAATACGTTGCTGCCCTGCACTGAAACTTTCGGCGAAGCGGCGATTGTGGCGGAGGTCTGACCCTTACCGTACGAGTAAATCTGGTTGTCGTAGCTGTTCCACTCTACCATGTAGCCGTCTGCGTGAGCTGCAGGCACTCGTCCATCGAAGCTCAGCACGCTCCAAACAAGCTCTCCTGTTTCGCAATCGATTACAAGTCGTTGAGCGTCTGGAAATAGTGGCGGATTGTACATGTGGCTCTCTGAAAGGAATAGTTTTCCGTCACATATGCTTCCAGTGTACCAGAGAGGATAAATGCCATAGCCAGTATTGTAACCAGCGCTTCTCGGGAGGAAAGTCCACTCAATCTCTCCTGTAGCAGTGTTCAAAGCATTCACGTAGCCACCGAAGTCCCAAATGAATATCTTATCGTAGGCGATTTCCGCTGACCGCGAGATATGGCTCCAGGCGTTTCCTGGAAGTTTAACCGGGCCCCATAGTAGGTTTCCTGTTTCGAGGGAGTAGCCGTACGCTTCATTCGTGTCTTTATTATGTAGTACGTATACACCATCATCTGCTGCTATTATAGCCACGTCTTGAAGGTTCGGTATCGTCTGGTTCACTGGTCCCCACAACAGCTGCCCAGTCTTTGCATCCATCCCTGCTGTGATCTGGTGTCCATAGCTGAGTTCTACAAACATGCCCGGTGAAGGAGCATAACGGAGGAGTATCACTTCGGGAGTTACTGCGGCAACACCAAGTGATCCATCTATGGGTATGCTTCCAACCGTGGTTGGGATCGGTTTTGACCATTCTACTCCAGCTGACCAGTTGTAGGTCCCGCTTGGACGAATAGTTATTTGGTCCCAGCTGTTGCTCATCATCAACTTCGTCGAGTTCCAGAGATTCAGGTTTCCGCCCGAAGAGTAATAGCCTAGCAATGTTCCCTCCTGTTCTGAGTCAAGGTCCATCAGAAACGACGGATTTTGAACGTCAGTTATGTTTGCTACGAATTCTCCTGTGAATGCATCGTATATTGCAAAGAAGGATATCGCTTGGAAAAATCCTCCCGATTCACAGCCATATAGGAAAGCCCAAGAACCGTATTCCTGAATCGAATGCCA
>CAYSOZ010000087.1:0-5294 GCA_964432815.1 uncultured Candidatus Bathyarchaeia archaeon | reverse complement strand
ATTGGGGACGTATTTTTCTGGATTGCAAAATCAGATAATGCAGGGAACCTTTGGAACAACGAGTTACATTTCGTTTATGGCAGTAGGAATGATCGCTTTTACAGCGCTCTTCACAACAATGTTCAGCGGTATGTCCGTTGTATGGGATAGGCGCCTAGGCTTCTTGAACAAGGTACTCAGCACCCCCGTATCCCGAGCTGTGATAATTGTGTCTAAGGTTTTGTCCGCAACTTTGCGGTCAATGTTCCAGGCTGCTGTCATCCTGGTAATTGCTATTCCATTCGGCTTTCAGGTTGGAGCAAGCTTTACTCCACTCAGCATTCTCGGAGTGTTCGCGATGCTTTTCCTGATATGTATGGGTTTGTCTTCTTTGTTTATCGCTGTCAACATTAGATCAACGAGAGTCGAAACACCAATGGCCGTTATGAACCTGCTCAACTTACCTCTGACATTCGCAAGTAGCGCTTTCTTCCCAATCGATAAAATGCCCGGCTGGTTGCAAGCAGTAGCTAATGTCAATCCAATGTCATACACAATAGACGGCATGAGACAACTCTTGATTTTCAACACAGACTACATGAAACTTGCCTTTGACTTCGCATATGTTGGCATTTTCGCCGCGATATTGACCACCATAGGAATAGTGCTCTCGTGGCGTTATCTGAACAAATAATTATGGATGCATGAACTGAAGAATGGAAGAGATGTTTATGGCGCCTGTTGTTGAAGCAATAGATTTGAAAAAAACGTATATGCTTGGGAAAATTCCAGTTGAAGCACTTCGAGGCGTAAACCTAAAAGTCGAAAGTGGAGATTTTCTCTCTATTCTCGGGCCTTCAGGAAGCGGAAAGTCAACCCTCCTGAACCTGGTCGGAGCTTTGGACAAACCGACCGCAGGAAAGCTATCGATTGATGGTGTGGACGTTTCTACCTTAAATGACAATCAGTTGGCAGACCTCAGGCTTCGAATAGGCTTTGTTTTTCAATTCTTCAACCTCATTCCCAGGTTCACCGCTAGAGATAACGTAGAACTTGCTATGTCAATAAAGGGCATAAATAAGAGTGCAAGAACAAAACGGGCCCAAGAGCTCCTGGAGACCGTAGGCTTGAAAGACCGAATAAATCATAAGCCCGCCGAGCTTAGTGGGGGCCAGCAACAAAGAGTAGCGATCGCCAGAGCCTTGGCGAATGATCCTCGTTTTCTTTTGATGGATGAACCCACGGGCAATATCGACTCCAAGACGGCCCGCGAAGTCTTGAATTTAATCCAAAGGATCAATGGGGAGGGTGTGACTATTGTCATGGTAACACATGATCAGCGTCTGGCCCTTGAAGCCAAGAGAACCGTGCAGATGTTTGATGGCGTTATTGCGTCGGACTTGGTGAATTAGCATGAGAACATCTGATGTTTTCTCCTACTCCTTTAGCGCAATCAAACTCCGTAAACTGCGGGCAGCTCTAACAACTTTGGGCGTCGTCATAGGAATTGCAGCCATAGTAGCTTTGCTTTCTATCACTCAAGGATTACAAACGACCATTACTGATCAACTTGAACGAGGGCTTTCCGCAGACACACTCATCGTTGTTCCTGGCTCAAGCGCCTTGGGCGGTGGCGAAGGAGGAGGATTTGCAGGTGGAGGATTTGGCGGCTCCAGTTCAAATGCACCCCTTCACATCAACTACACTGATGAAATCAACAATTTGTCTCCCGATATAATAACGTCCTTTGCGGTTGTCCAAAAAGCGGGTTACGTTCAAAATGGCTCAGGCGTCATTAGAATAGTTACCACAATTACCGGTGTCAACTTCTCTCAGTACGCGAATGCTTACTCTACAACGTTTGTTGCTGCGACCGGCAGCATACCTTTGAATCCTTCCAATGACGAAATAGTGGTCGGTGCGCGTTTAAGCGACCCTCGATTTAACGGCACATTATTCGTTCGAGCAAACGATGAGGTCAACATTACTTGGACAAATAACACCGTGATTCCGTTTGTAAACAAGACCTATACAGCGCACGTTGCTGCGGTGCTCGATAGGATAGGGGGTTTCGGCATTGGCGGTCCCTCCGACACGGGTATTTATGTCCCGCTGACTCGAGCAGAAGAGTTCTTCGGTACTGATGAGGCGGATGTCATAATTGTGAAGTTGAGGAGCAGTGATGCCGCCACGATCAACAGCACATCCAAAATCATCACGGATTATTTCGGGGACCAAGTTTCCGTAATTTCCGCTACCGCTGTGCAAAGCCTGCTTACCACAATCTTTTCGACTATATCCCTGTTTCTAGGAGGGATAGCGGCTATTTCGCTTCTTGTCGCGGGCATAGGCATAATGAACATTATGATTGTTTCCTTGATAGAGCGTACGCGGGAAATCGGAATTCTTAAAGCCATTGGCATGAAGAGCAGAACGGTTCTGTACATTTTCTTGACAGAGTCGGTGATAATAGGTCTGATCGGGGCCGTAATTGGCATTTTATCTGGCTGGGTTCTCGCCAACGGTGTGGCATTGTTCCTAGGAAGAGGCGGAGTCATAGGCAGTGCCCTTACAATAACACCTGTCCTGACAGCAGAAGTGATCCTAGGCGCGTTGGGCTTCGGAATAGGAATCAGCGTGATCTTTGCGTTATATCCGGCTTGGCGTGCTTCGAAACTCAAACCTGTGGAAGCACTGCGGTATGAATAAGCTGAACGTGCCGAAGGTGAAAAGACTCTATCCAAGCCAACCAATTGTTGGTGTAGGTGCGATAGTAGTCAAGGGCCACCAGATATTACTTGAGAAGCGGAAAAACTCACCTGGGAAGAACAAGTGGAGCATCCCAGGCGGCTTAGTGGAGCTCGGTGAAGACCTTAAGAAAGCTGCCATCCGCGAAGTCAAAGAAGAAACCTGCTTGGACGTTGCAGAAGTCAGCTTGGTTGATGTGGTAGATGACGTAGAGCTAGATACAGAAGGAAAAGCGAAATACCACTTTGTGATAATCGATTACCATGTCAGAGTAAGAGGTGGTATACTGAAAGCCGCAAGCGATGCTGGCGAACTGAAATGGGTGCCATTCGACGAAGTGGAAGCGTACAATTTAACCAGTTCTTTTCGACTTTTCTTTCAGCAAAATAGGGAAAAACTGGAAAAGCTTAATTCATATTCTTAAAGAATAGGCGCGTCTCCCCCATCGTTTTTAAGTCCAAAGTTCGAACTCTGGCAACAATCGGGAAGTCATGCACTACTCGTCCGAGCGTGAGGCAGTGATGCGGCGGCAAGTCCCTCGCGATGCTTCGGACAGTTTCAGCGTCCACTCGTGCGGCTCGGCTAACAACATCTAGATCGTGCTCGTTCGTGAAATTGAAGAGAAAAATGTTGTCCGCTTGTCGGTAAATGTTTTCGCGAATTGTATCTGGCTGGTTTGTTACGAAAGTCGTGAATAGTCCAAAGTGACGCATACGTGTGACTATGTCATCCCAATATGTTTCGCGAAGGTAAAGGTGTGCTTCCTCAGCGAATAAGAAAGCAGCTTTGAGTTTCCAACTGCTTAGTGAATCCACAAGTTTGCCTAGAACGTATTCGACCACAATCTGTCGATCTATTGTGCTTGTGTTTTTCAGGTTTATTATTATGGCACCTCCTTCATCGTTTGCTTTCAACAGGCATTCCTCTAGAAGTGTAGCTTCTGCGGGCCTGTCAGTGAAGAAACCTGAGTTGACCAGGGAATGGTAGCGGGAGGAAAGTGCATCTCGAACATGTTGATTACAATTTAGGTTGCGAATTGCTTCACCAAGACTAGACAAGGAAAGATTGTCTTTCTCTTTCAGTTGTTTCCAAATGCGCCTGAACTCGCGAGCACTTGTTCCCGGAAGATGAAGAGCGTGAACAAGAATACCCATAATCACGTTGAGGTGCAATTGGCTTACAGCAACTTTGAAGTTCTGAGATGGCGCCAAAGCATGAATCTTGTCGAAATACATGTTTCTTTTTCCATCTGCGGATAATCCCAAACTCGAATATTCGCCATTAAGGTCAAAAACTACCACAGCTGCTCCGTAACCCAAGAGACTGACCATGAGGAGCTTACTCAAATGAGATTTGCCGCAACCCTTCTTTCCTGTGATGATGTTTAAGGTGCCATCTATGGCTGAGGCGTCTATTGTCAAGAGCGACGCATCTTTTGTGCCGCCAAGGATTATTGGGAGTTTTCCTTCAACCTTGGCAAGTCTCAACAGAAGTGGGATTGAAAGTTTTTTTATTAGAGATTGTGAACGGGATGGAAGCCAGCTGCTGCTTGGACTAAGCAGCTCATTTTGGAATGTGGCACGAATTTTGCAGATGAGAAGGCTGGCATCTTGGATGTAGGTGATATGCGGCGCTATTTCCATTGGATCTATGTCTTCGCCTTGTATGGGTTCGCCTCCGTCTGGAAGCGTACGCAATAGTTCCTCGAGAACGCCGGGAATAGCTGCGAACTGTACGTCAATTACTTGTGCGATTAAAGCTTTTCCAGCTTCTGTGTCTTCGATCATCAGATAATCACCTTTTTCAGCGTTTTCTGTTGGAAAGCATAAGACTTGGATGATGTTGCCTTCTTTTTTGTAGAGTTTCATGCGTAGGTTTCTCCTTTGCCGAACGGGCCGAAGAGTAGACGGTGCATGTCTGGTCTGTTGATTATTCTTATGCCGTGCTTGTGAGTTATGAAGTGCTGCATCGCCAGGACTTCGTTTGCTGTGAAAGTACAAAGAATGTGTGATAAACGAAGAGTTTCGGGATAATTTTGATTGTAGAGATCGTTTCCAACGAGTTTTTCGACGGCTTCTACTCGTTTTTGAGTCTGGATTTCCTTGTCGATATCTAACCTGAAGGCGTAGCTTGATCTGCCTAGTCTGGCCACATAGACATCGCCTAAAATTACGGTAGGCGGTTTGGGTCGCAAGCCGGAAGTCTCTAGTAGGTAAGGTGGATCGCTACTTGGGAGTTGGTCGGTTATGAGATAGCCGTTTATCCGAAGCATGGTCATCTTGCTGAACGCGAGAACTATGTTCTGATTCTTTCTTGCAAGGTCAAGTATTTCCTTCAGTCTGTAGACGGGCGTGTCGATAGTGCCAGAGGTTAGGCTTCCATCGAGCAATATGAGTCCGTTTGTGACTGTTTTGGCTATCATAGTTTGCAGCCACCTTTCGAGTAAGCTCGCCAAACGCGTAGGCATCTGCAGCAAGCTTGGTGCGTAAAAGTGAGATGTTTCGTATCGGTTGGTGAAGTAAGCGCGTTCAAGCGTGTTGTAGACTTCTTTCTTGTTATCTTCAGTG
>CAYSOZ010000086.1:0-5316 GCA_964432815.1 uncultured Candidatus Bathyarchaeia archaeon | reverse complement strand
AGACAAATTAGGAATGCAAATATGTTAATGGTATCCTTTGTTGTAGGGGTTGTTTATGACATCTAGTGAAGAAGCACTCATGTGGGTGGAAAAGTATCGGCCGAAAAATCTGGACGAAATTGTTGACTTGAGCGACATTGTACAAAGTCTGAAAGCTTTCATGCGGAATCCAAAAACGATGCCGCATTTGCTTCTAGCAGGTATACCCGGCACTGGAAAGACAACGGTTGCACTTTGCATCGCTCACGAGTTGTTTGGCCAGAATTGGAAAACTTTCACTTTAGAACTTAATGCTTCTGATGAAAGAGGAATAGACACTGTACGTGATAGGATTAAAGATTTTTCCCGCTATAGCCGATCCGGTTTTGGTGACGTGCCTTTTGCGTTGGTTATACTTGATGAGAGCGATCAGATGACTGGTCCTGCTCAGACGGCCTTGAGGCGGATTATGGAGACGAGCTCGCGGACAAGTAGGTTTATATTGATATGTAACCAGTCGGGAAAAATCATTGAGCCTATTCAAAGTCGTTGCGCAATATTTCGCTTCTCAAAGCTTGATAAGAAGGCGATGATAGCCCATCTGGAGCACATCGCCAAGAAGGAAAACGTGACCTTGTCGCCTGAAGCGGCGGAGAGAATTGTGGAGTATTCAGAAGGCGATCTTAGGCATGCAATAAATGCTTTGCAGACAGCATCAGTGTACAGAGACGGATTAGTTGACGAAAAGACGGTTCTTCAGGTGATTGGCGAGGCTAGCCCCAAACAGGTTCAAATGATGATCAATAAAGCATTAAACGGAGAATTTGTGGACGCAAGAAAGATAATGTATGAACTTATGGGCGCTTACGGTTTTTCTGGTTCAGAGATAGTTCGGCAGATGCAGAGAGAATTGTTCAAACTCTCCTACATATCTCCAGAACAAAAGGCAGACCTGACCAGTATCATCGGGGAATATGATTATCGCCTAACTCAAGGAGCAAACAGTGACATTCAGTTAAGTGCACTGCTCGCCCAATTCGGCAAGGTTGGGAAAGCTAAAGGGGAAAATCGTTGAGAACCGATGCTTTATGGGTAGAAAAATACCGCCCTGAGAAGATTTCCGAGGTACTGGGAAACGAAGAGGCAAAAGCAACCTTTGTTGAATGGCTTCAGAACAAGCGGCATGTGAAGAAGGCAGTTTTGCTGTATGGTCCCCCGGGCGTGGGAAAGACTGCATTGGTCAATGCTGCTGCAAACGAGTTCGGCTACAAGGTCATAGAGATGAATGCAAGCGATACGAGGACAGAAAAAGCAATAAACAAGGTCGCTGGACCTGCCACTTTTTTTGTTGGTCTGGACAGGTTTTCAACTGCAAGCAAAGGCAGTCTTTTGTTCTTAGATGAGGTTGACGGTGTTGCCGGCCGGGAAGACCGGGGCGGCATAGGTGCAATTGTTAAGATAGTTGAAGAGTCACGCATACCAGTTACTATGGCTGCAAACGACACTGATCTCGAGAAAATCAGGCCTTTGAAAAAGGTCTCAACGTTGATAAGGTTTCAGCAAGTCAGACTGCCCTTGATAATTACTATGTTGCGAAGAATTTGCGCTATGGAGCACATTGATGCGGAGTATGATGCTCTTGAAAGAATCGCCGAGAACAGTAAAGGGGATGTGCGTTCAGCTATAAATGATCTGCAAAGCCTTTCTGAACCAAATCGAGTTCTCACGCTTCAAGATACTTTGGCTTTGAGTTCAAGAAATAAAGACATAAGTATGGACGAGACCCTGCGCGGTTTCTTTTCAGCTAAATCATTCGCAGAAGCCGCAACGATGCTGAGTCGTTCTAACGTGGATTATGATGATTTTCTGCTTTCAGTAAGCGATAATCTTCCGAGGCGCTATGATAACCCTGAGGAGCTTGCCAAGGCTTATGACTTCGTTTCCCGTGCTGACGTATTCAGAGGCAGGATCGGAACGGAACATTGGCATCTGTTAAGGTACTTCTTCAATTACATGGCTAGAGCAGCGGCGGTTTCGCCTGAGTCGTACAGACCTTTTGACTTCATATCACCGCCAATAAGGATAATCACTTTGTTTTGGACAAAAGGCAAAAGAACAATGCTTGAGAATATATGCGCCAAAATTGGACTTCAATGTCACGTTTCTCGGGTCACGGCTAAGAATGATTTTGTTCTTTTCATCAAGGCTATTTTGGAGAAGAAAAAGTCAAATTCTATAGTTACATGGTTCAAACTTGAAAATGAAGAAGTCGAATATCTATTGAAGATGAACAAATTCTGATCAGAGGTGACTTGAGGTAATGGTTCTGAATAAGAAGGCCTTCAAACTTCCTCGCGTTGAAAGGGACATATTCATACGATTGGTTAGGCTTGGTCTTGAGTACGACCGAGAGCAAGGTTGTTTCTCGATAAAGAGTTATAACAACATTGAAAAACTGGTTGACGTTATCTCCAACATTCTAGGCGATAAAAGAGTTTCTTTTCTTCAAAGTTGCTTGATCTGTGGAAGTGATTTCCCTTGCCAAGGTTGCAAATACTTCGACTTGTGTGATACAAGAAACCTTCCTTTCCATTGCGTATGTTCGCAATGCCTGACAGAGGGAAAAGTTTTTGAATAGCAAGTCCGAAGCCTTTCTAAACTTATTTTTTCCAAAACTGATAAGCGGAATTGTGAAAATGAGAAAGCCTTTTATGAGCTTGCGGGCAAAGCTATATTTAGGGTGGTCGCTAACCTTGGAAGCATATGTTTTAGTAAAAATTGCCACTCAGACAGATGTCTGCGGGTTCAGTCGCTCCGTAATTGAGAAAATAGCAAGAATGAAGGGTATCGAAAAAGCCAGCCTGTTGTTCGGTGACTTCGACGCTATTATAAAAATCAAAATGCCAAAAATTCATGAAATAGAAAACTCGGTAATGGAAGAAATACACATGATTGAAGGCGTCGAGTCTACAATGACACTTTTGTGCGTGGACGAAAACATAATTGAGTAGGTGAGATGGACTATGGAGACTGGCTTTATACTTTTCAACCTGAAACCAGGAATGAAACGCACCTTCCTTCAGAGCATCAGAACTATAAAGAACGTCAAAGAAGCCCACATAGTTCTTGGCAATTGGGATGCCATCGCAGAAGTCGAAGCGGAAGATGTTCAGGACCTTGAGAGGGTCTATTTCAACGAAATTGACAAACTTGTTGGCATAACTAACTCCAGGTTATACATAATGGCGTGTCCAAGAACCAGAAAATAGATTTTAGGAATAGACATGGTTTGCGGCGAACTACTGGAATGAATAGTTCACTTGTCCCATAACTGAATCTCTTCTTCTTGCCGAATTATACGCGTGAGGCACAACCCTTGTGCAGGTACGCATATGCCTCCACAATTCGTTTATATTATATATCATATATTTTTTTCCTTTATACATGCAGAACATATTCAACAGTCTTAAATACAATACTAGACGTTTGTTCAAAGGCAAACATAGTTTGATTCTAAAAGTTCAGATGTTTCGGAGAGAAAAAACGGATGAGTGAACGTGTACAGAAGAATAGTTCCTATCTAAATGGAAAATCGACTGTTGGAACGGCAACTCGAGTCAAAGACACTAGCACCGTTAGTGGAATGTGTCCCATATGTATTCATGATTGTCCTGTTATGTGCGAAATCAGTCTTTCAGCATTCAGAGGACGCGAAGCCCTATATCCTGAACCAGCACAATACGGAACCAGCACAGCTGGCTCGCTCAAGGATTATGGACTTGACTGGTCTCACTTCAACATTCAAGCTAGCGTTTTCGACGTCCGCGGAATCAGAGAAAGTTCTGAAGTAGCCATATTTCCGAACGTCAACCTTGAAACTAAGATTGGCGGCATCCCGCTTAAACTTCCCATCATGACAGGCGCTTTTGGGTCCACTGACGTTGCACGAGTTAACTGGGATGGTTTGGCAATTGGCGCTGCGCTTTCAGGAGTAATGATAATTATCGGAGAAAACGTTTGCGGAATGGACACAGAGGCCACGACAGAGAATGGAAAGCTTGCATACTCGAGGGAATTGAAGCGAAGGGTAGATGCGTTCAGAAAGTTCTGGGACGGCAAGTACGGCGATGTTGTGGTACAGACAAACGTCGAAGACCAAAAACTAGGAGTAGACGTGTACGCTCTTTCCAAACTTGAGGTTAACGTGATTGAGAGAAAGTGGGGGCAAGGTGCCAAAGCCATAGGCGGCGAAGTACGCATAAACAACTTAGAAAAAGCAATATTGCTGAAGAAGAGAGGTTATATCGTAATTCCAGACCCTGAAGATCCGGTGGTTCAGCAAGCATTCAAGGACGGCGTTTTCTCCACCTTTGAAAGACACAGCAGAGTAGGAATCCCCAAAGAAAAACCCTTCGTAGAGGATATAGAATGGCTCAGGAAACAGGGCGCAAAGCGGGTTTTCCTGAAGACAGGTGCATACAGACCATCCGCAGTAGCATACACAATGAAGTTTGCTTCTGAAGCCAAGATTGACGCTCTAAGCTTCGATGGTGCAGGGGGCGGAACGGGTATGAGCCCAGTGCCCATGATGGACGAGATGAGCATACCAACAGTTTACCTGGAGGCAATTGTGCTTAGATGCGCCCAATTGCTGAAAAAGAAAGGCCGACACGTTCCTGATCTTGTCATGGCAGGAGGCTTCATCGAAGAAACATCCATCTTCAAGTCAATAGCCATGAGCAATTTCGGTGAAGAAACCCTAATAAAGGGAGTACTTATGGGTCGTTCTCCCATAACAGCTGCTATGAAGGCTAACTACTTCAAACTGCTTGCAGAGCAGGGCAAGTTGCCGAAAGGCTTTGCAGACCGCTACGGCACTGATCCGGAGAAGTTTTTCATTGCAGCCCCCTCCCTCAAAGCGAATTATGGCGAGCGGTTTAGCGAAATACCGATGGAAGCGATAGGAGTATACACCTACCTCACGGATAGGGTTGGAGTCGGATTGAAACAGCTAATGGCTGGAGCGAGAAGGTGGCAGTTGAATCTTCTTGAAAGAAGCGACCTGATGAGTTTGTCAGAAAGAGCCGCAAAAGTCACAGGAATCCCAACAGTGGATGAAATTGAGAAAGACGCTATAGAGAAAATCTTGGAGTAATCAAATCCTTTTTCTTACCATCCACCAGAAATGCGTGGGCATTGGTCTATCAAGACCCAGTCTTTCTTGCCCAAGAAGAACCTACGGAAAATTTTGACCTATACTCCGAAGGGTTGCTGAAAAGAGAATCCGACCAATTTGCATTATGCCCGCGATTGGGTGGAGGCACCTAAATAGAGGCG
>CAYSOZ010000085.1:0-5480 GCA_964432815.1 uncultured Candidatus Bathyarchaeia archaeon | reverse complement strand
GAGAAATCCAAGAGTTTTTTGAGACCTACAAAAGACTTGAACCGCACAAGTGGGCAAAAACGAAAGGATGGAAGAATGCCGCTGAAGCAAAGCAAATCGTAACCTATGCTATGGAATTATACAGAGAGAAAATGAGACAAGCGCAAGAATCTAAATAGTATAGCTTAATCAAACAGTCCTCTGCTTTAGCTCTTCATATTCCTTTTCTGACAGCCACCCTTCGTTTCTCAAATATCCCAAGCCATTTCTGATGCTCTCGAGAACAGAATCTGACTTTAACACATCGTTTTTCTCCCCCTGTTCTGTCAACTCTGCTTCAAACGCCTTATTCTGCTGAATAAGTACCTGAATATTATCCATCAAAAGCGTCATGGACCCGAATCGTGGCGCGAGTAGACTTTTGATTTTTGTCCCTCCAAAAGCGCCTTTCAATTTAGTGGAAAAGCCGATAGGATTAGCGGCGGACGGAGGGAGGATCAGGTAACGAACCTTCATGTCCATCCTGTAACTTGCAACGTAGAACGGCACATAAAATAGGCCAATTACCTGACCAAGCTCTCCTTTTGAGCTTACTCGCTCATGTTTAGCGATATCAGCTGCTCTCAGTTTGGCGATTTCACCTAATTGGTCGCTTATTACCTTTGTCTGATTTTCCAGTTTCTCTATTTCCTGTTTATGGATTAGATTCTTTGCGTCCAGCGAAGCTTCGAGTTCCGACAAAGGCTGTCGGGCAACTTTGATACTGTTCTCCAGGTCTGTATGCAGCCTGACAAGTTCAAGCGATTTCTGTTCTTCGATATTTCTAAGCATCTTCTCATTTCTCTTCAGCTGCTCTTCAATCTCAGAAAGCTCCTTCTTTGCCTCGTTACTTTTCTCTTTCCACCTCCTTTCTCCAACTGAATCGCCCATTTTGTCACGACTCTTCGCTTCGAGCTTAAATTTCTCGACTTTCGAGACTGTTAGATCTCTGTCCTTTTCGAGCTTCATCTTTTCTCTTTGTACAGGCAGGATTTGTTTGTTGGCACTCTTCGTTGCACTGATTGTCTGATTATCATGTTCTTCTCTGATGGCTGCAATTTTCGGGGCTATTAATTCCTCTTGGTCTTTAATTTTGGCGTCATACTCTTCTCTGTCGGCGATAGCCTTTATTCGAATCTCTCTGATGTAATGGTGGGTTATCTTGTTAAGTAGCCGGATACCCCGTTTAAGAGAAATGCTTTGTTCCTTGAAGAATGATTGGAGCCTTTCAAGATCAATCACCCCCGATTTTATCGCGGGCTCGTCCAGAACAGAATTAAGTAACACCGTGTTAGCAGGTTGTTCACTCATTTCAGCTGCTTCACTGCGGAAAGATTGAAACTCGCTTAGCAGCTCCGGAGTTCCAATCAGCCCTTTCACCAACAGCTCCTTCGGGCTCGTAGGGGCTTTGAAGTAGCTGACATAGTCCGAGAGGAACGCCTCATAAGTCTCGATGTTTTTAGAACTCTGCTTTAGTTCATCAAGAAAAGTCTTGACGTCTGGAATTGACACATACTGCAAATTGTAGCTCGCCCTATTCAGCCCATCAAAGACCAGAGCCTTCTCACAACTTGGAAAATACCACAGCGGGTAACCTATTTTCGCTATAAAGGCAATCTTTTCTTCAGATTGTTTCATTATCAGCCCGCCACCTTTTGTCCTGTTTAACTCTGACAAGGCAAAAACGGTGGCGACTTCCAAATCGAGCGGGAATGGTTCCTTTCGATTCGCTGAAGGAACGGAGAAAGGCAAAACAAAATCTCTTGTTTCCAAGCCTGAGCTCTCAGACATACGCTTCCCTATGTATAATGGGAAAGCTCATACGTTTTAAAATTTGTCCATTAAAAGCTACTGCTATCTTTAGAAGTCCGTTATTCTTTTCTGAAAAAGCGCCTGTTTCAGAAGCTCACTCTGATGAATCCAACGCTGAAGGGGAATTTCGAGCCTACCACTGACATATTTCAAGGAATCAGCCATAGTATTGAATAGAAAGGGTTTCCGCCGCATGGCGTTTCTCACGTTTTCACGAACTTGCCAAACTCCCATTGGCATAATGTAGCCAGGTCGCGCCTCTCTCAGGATGATCACGGTGGCCTGACGCCGCTCTCTAACGAGCTGCTCACAAACAGCTAATCGACCAGAATAGTAGCAGCCCCCTATTTGCGCATAGGTTGTCCTTCCGTTGTTGCCTTCCCAATCTGAGAATATAGCAGTGTTCTTACCGTTCGGGTTCCAAACTGTGCCCGGATACCATGCTTCCATCGACTCGTAGCGCCATGCCGCCGGAATCATCAAAATCTCAAAAACATTGTCCATATACACTGATTCATAAATGCGAAATTCGTTTATTTCGGGAAAAGTCTTCACCTGTTCAGCAAGGTTTTTGGAGATTATATCGTCCACAGCTGTTATGCTCCATCTTGTTGGAACCAGACGCCGGTTTTTCTCGATGCCGAAAGCGCCAACGCTGAATGCTTTCTGTATCTTCGTGACCACCACTCCGCGACTGTAAAGTTCCCGTACTGCACTTGTGGCTCGCAGGTCGACATCATAGTGAGCTTTCTCTATCCTATGGTCGTACCTGGTGTTGCCTACATGCAAATCTTTGATCGGCGCCGAAGGCCCGAAAGGCTGAATGTCGTCGTCCATTGATATCGAGCCACGGGGCTTTCTTGTAAGGTACAGCTCCGTATCAACACAGTTTTCCGCCAACGCCAAATCTCTAGTTTGGTCAAGTATTTTGCCGGCATCCATGAACTTCTGTACATGAACGCGGTGTTTGCCCCGGATTAGCAGTGAACGGAAGCCAACAATCTCGTCGATTGATTTCCCAAACCATTGCTCAGGCATATCGAAGATGCTAGTATCTTCCTGAACGGGAGGGACCATAGGTCCAGCATAAACATATGGATAACCGATTCTTCCGATAAAGACACTCGGGGGCGAGGCACCAACGATGTCTTCGCTAGACATGAGAGGAACACTCTTGAGGTAGTAGTTGACCTTGACCATTATTGGACATCGGGTTTTTCCGCAGAGAAAACGAGATCCCTTACATATCACGCATAAGCTGCTTTGGGAAGCGCGAGCGACTATTTGACTCTCAGCAACCGCGGAACTACTGCTAGTTTTGATGAGGTTGCGCAACCAATTGTCACTGGAGCTTGAACCGGCATCTTTCAACGTTGGAGTCATGTTCATCTACCACCATGACTGCTGAACTTCATATGCTTTCTGCACTTGAAAGACTCAAAACAAAGATGGCGTTCGTGAATTCGGAAACCGATGTTCACAAATAATTGCTAGGATTTCTTCTATCGTGAAAATGTATGCACCTAAAATTCTGCATCTGCCTCAAACCGATGGTTCAGCGCAAAAAGCAGCGCGAAGTGGCGCCCAGGCCGGGATTCGGACCCGGGTCTAGCGGGCGACAGCCGCTTATACTGGACCGGACTATACTACCTGGGCACAAGATTTCGCGAAGTGAATAAAATCGCCTTTGACTAATTAAGTTTTCTTGACACGAGAGACCTCGGGATTATGGTTTCGGTTGCATGTGCTGCTTGCCAGTCATGTACTCTACGTCAATTCTGCAAATTGCAGTTTTGGCAAGTTTCTCGGGTTTGACCTTGGCCAGTTTCTCCTCAGGTGTTTTGGAAAGCTGGCGCACAATAACGCTAATTGCGTTTTGCTTCTCACTCAAATCATCAATAAGCAACATTGTTCCAGAGAAATGCACACTAGTATAGGCATAATCGCACTCGTCCGTCACGCCGTAATCCTGCACAACCTGCCCCCAGACTCTGGGATTTGCTGCCATGTATAAGAGTTTTTTGCCTTCATCGGCGCAGTGAAAATACAAGCAGTTGCGTTTTTCGTCGTAACCGTGACTTAACGAAACCAGATAAGGCTCGTTATTCATGCAAAGCGCTATGGTCATGAACTTGGTGGATTTCAGCACCTTCTTGAGTCCATCGTGATCAGTTATCTCTCGGTCCTTCCGCCGAAGATGAAACGACATAGCACATCGATAACCGAGAAGACATTATTAACCTTTAGAACTCCTTCCTGACAACTTCTCGTAAGCTTTCGCCAGCTTCGATTTTGCAAAATATACAACATCGGGAGTAAATATTGAAAAAGCAGCCAAAGTGAAATTGAATGGAAAAACCAGCCAGTGCTCAAAAATATTACCCCAGCCGCCACCTATGCTCCAGGGTCCCAAAATCATGAGCGAGTATCCCCAGTATTGGAATGCCGACCAAAGGGTTGTTTGAAACAACGCTCCTCCGAGCCTGGACAAATACTTACTTTTTCCCTTGATAGCCACGTTCCTGTAGTTGCTTACTAGTATTTCCCCGGTGACGCCGCCTGCACCTCCAGGAAAAAAGGCGTTGACGAGAATTTTCTCCAACATGTTACCGGGAATGTAGTGGTCGATCCAAAATCCTGGAAAATTCAGTATCGGTATGGCAACGCTTTTGGTGGCGAAGCGATATGCGACAGGTATGCCATAGATTATGACACCGGCTATCTGCCAAATCCAGAATCGTCTGCTCTTGAGCGTATTCGCAAGTGCCCTGCTAAATCCCATGAATCCACAAGAAAACTCGAGGATTTAAAAATCTTCCTCACTGATGCGTGTGCTAAGAGACGTCAGCCTTCAAGGAGTCCCAAACTTGGCTGTTTGAAGGCTTCTCGCTGTTTTCTTTCTAAGCCCCAAACCAACGAGCGCGATTAGAACTATGGGTGCGAGAACAAGCAGAAAAGGGGCAAATTCAGATGTTGTTCCGTCCGGAACGGTTGAAGGTGAGGAAGAGATATCGCTTGGACTCTGTGTTGGCAGAGTTGGTGAATCTGTTGGACTAGGCGAAGGCGAAGAGTCAGTCGGACTTGGCGAAGTTGGGACCTCAGGCCTGGGAGGTGGTGGTCCCAGAGTTGGCACCTTGGGAATTACACTACCACGCGAAGGACCTACGGTGATGTCTGCTTCATCTGAGTAGCCTAGACTTTCCCACTTGCCTTTGAAGTCGTAATTGACTAGAACAATGTCTGATAGTTGGCTAATCCATTTGTAACCCCATTTGCCCGGCACAACCAAACGAGGTGCGTCGGAGAGTGGAATACCATCTATCTCGTAAGCCAAAATCACGTCTGAGCGTCTTGCAGTTTCAATGGTAAGGTCTGTTGAATAACCGTCTCTAGCATAGAAGGCTACCTTAATAGATTCTGGCGAAACTCCTGCTTGGTCCAGCAAAAGTGAGAGGCTGACACCAGCCCAGTTGCCTTGTGCAACCACAAAATTGGGAAAGTCAACACAGAAGAGCGACATATTCACGGATGTTTTAGGAAGGCTTTGCATGTCTGGCAAAGACAAAGTCAGGTTCTGATTAACTAAACCTGAAACGACTAATTGCCAATCTGCATCTTGAGATTCCGCGTAGACAGTAGGCGTTACGACC
>CAYSOZ010000084.1:0-5560 GCA_964432815.1 uncultured Candidatus Bathyarchaeia archaeon | reverse complement strand
AAGCGGCGAACTATTCTGATGCGGCAAACCAATTTGTTGAAACTTGGAATACGTGGCTAAATTTACAGTTTATCCCTAACGATCCGCTTCCAACTGACTTTCATTTGTTCACAGCCGACTATTCCCTTTACTGGTTTGACTATGAGGCAGGGTTTGACGTTGTCATGGCTGAGTTCGGATGGAACTACAGCAGTCGATTAAATATGGCATTATGCAGAGGAGCAGCCACTGTTCAGAACAAAGACTGGGGCGCCATGATGACCTGGACGTATGATCATCCACCGTACCTGGGATCTGGTGTACAACTCTACGAGTATCTAATCACAGCATATGATGGAGGAGCAAAATATGCCTTAGTTTTCGACACCAACGAAGATTATACTGGCGGGACTCTTCAGCAAGAACATCTTGACGCTTTGAAACAATTCTGGCAATACATGCAGGCTAATCCCCGAAAATACATTCCAACAAGCGAGAGAGTAGCCTATGTTCTTCCGGAGGATTACGGGTATGGTTTCAGGGGGCCGAATGATAAGATCTGGGGTTTGTGGGAAGCAGGCGAGTTTGAGTTTGACGTAACCATGAACCTGAGCTATTGGATGGGTAAGTACGCACGCGGTCTCGACATAATTTACGAAGACGGGTTGGCATCAACTGCTACTTACAAGGAATATATATTCTGGAATAGCACTGCCTGAATCCCAAAAGGATCAGCAACGATATACGGTGTTCTTCTCGGCCCGCACTTCCTCTTTTGGTTATAGTGGTCTACTTTTGCGTTGATTTGTGGTTGTAGGTAAGCAATCACAAAGTGTTAAAAAGAACGAGATCAATAAAACCGGTAGGGATAGGTG
Source organism: uncultured Candidatus Bathyarchaeia archaeon (assembly GCA_964432815.1). Classification (GTDB taxonomy): domain Archaea; phylum Thermoproteota; class Bathyarchaeia; order Bathyarchaeales; family Bathycorpusculaceae; genus A05DMB-2. The sequence continues at coordinate 4,706 of CAYSOZ010000084.1, read as the reverse complement.
TCAAGTCTGAGCTTCATGGCATTGGTTGTTTTGGGACCGCTGATCGATGTCGCTTTCTTGCTTTTGCTTCTGGTTATTGGCCTCGTAATAATCATACTGCTTGCGAAAGTGTTCCTTTTCATATTGCCAGCCGGCATCATTGCTTTGATAGTTTGGTTCCTTACGGGTAGTGTTTTCTGGGCAGGCGTCGCATTTCTAGTGGTGGCTTTGATATCGTTATTGAAAAGGTAGAACAAATCAGTTTCCAGTTGTTGACAAACACCAACCGCAAATTCTGAGAAGGCCCTAACGCGAGCGCGCATTTTGTCGGGGACAAACTGCGTGGCATGGAAGGCATCTTGGAGACTCGTGCCAAGCGATGGAGTCAATCAAGAAATATAAGAAACGCTGAGACACAATATTCTCACTTTTTCTAATTTTTTTTGTTAGGCAGCAACGCAGATCTATAAGCAGAAAAACTATTTTTCAGCTCAGTATCATGTCTATGAGCAGAGCGAATATGATTCCAAGCAGTAGACCTACGGATACAGTGTGTTTAAATCCGTATTCATGAGCTACCGGTATCAATTCATCGGCAGTGATGTAAGTCATCACCCCAGCCGCGAAAACCAACGAATAGCCGATCACGATTCTTGGTGCAAAAGCAGAAAGAACAGCTGAGGCAACCAACGCTCCAACTGGTTCGGCTAAACCAGAGAGAAAAGTGATGATTGCTATTCTCAAAGGTCTCGTTCCTGCTTCTGTCAGAGGAATGGCGGTTGCCATACCCTCAGGAATATTATGGAGCATTATCGCGATCGCAATGACCACTCCCAAGCTTGGATTGAAAATGTAGCCTGCGGCAACTACAAAGCCTTCGGGCAAATTGTGCAAAGTTACTCCCAATGCTATGAGCATACCGGACTTACGCATTCTTTCGGTTCGATTGTCTTCTTTTCTTCTTGTGGGTTCGATGTGGGGTATTGTCAAGTCCAAGGCCATCATCAGAATAGCTCCCAGAGAAAAAAAAGAGATCAATTCGATGTGAACTAGGAGTTTTTCTGCTTCAAGGAACAAGTTGTTAAACGCAACCATGAGCATTACGCCAGAAGCAAAACCCATTGATAAGCTCACGGTTCTGTCATTAATTCTCCTCAGCAGAAGAACGGTCAATCCGCCAATGCCTGTTGCAATTCCTGCTAAGAGGCTAAGAAGGAATGGCTGAAGGACCAGAACCATAAGGATTCACGCTTCCAAACGCTAACAAGCTGAAATATATGCTTTTCTCAGCACGGACTTCTCACTTCAGCCGTTCGAAACTCTCGTCTTCTTTCGTAAAGTATTAGACGTTCGCTAGTTTTCCGCAAGGAAAGAGCATGCCAACTCAAGCCAAAGGTTCACTCAACCGCACGCTGACCATAAGACGTCACAACAAGGTACGGGTGCGAAAACTCAACCCGTGCCTGCGCCCAATTTGATTCATTAAGATAATAGGCTACCCCCTTTTTTTCGACTATTTCCTCAAGAAACTTCTGACTCTGTCCATCGTGTCTAAATAGGAATTTCCCTGTATTGTCGTTTGGTACTCCTTGACATTCTTTTCGAGCAGTCGCTGTCGAATAAGGATTGTCGTGTAAGCCTCTGCTTCTAAATCATTGAGACTCATTTCTGTCATTATTTGAACTTTTCTTCTTGAAGTTTTGCAGTAGTTAACTATCATAGCAGTCTTTTCAACCAAATCACACTACCCAATTTTGCAGTATCCCCAAAGCTAAGTGGCTCTTATTCGCGGTCTATGCTGGAATATGGTGCTTGTCTCCAGGTCGATTGGAAAAGAAAAGAAGGGTTATTTGAGATAGTCGTCGAATTTCCAGTAGTGTTCCTCTTCTTGAATGACTATGTCTTCGAATATTCGCCTTGTTTTTGTGTCGCCCTGTTTAAGAGCCTCGTTTATTATCTTTCTGTAAAGCAAGATGGTGTAGTTTTCTGCTTCGTGGTCAAGTTTCAAAAAGTCGTCTGCATTTGCGCCTACCTGCGGGATTGGATCTGGTGTGAAGACTGCTTCGCCTTCGACCAGATAAATTCTCTCGGAGATTTTCTCGAGATGTTCCATCTCAACCAGGAAGATTTCTTTTAGCATCTTGCTTACTACGCCAGGTTTATTGGATTCGGTGATGACTTCAAGTGCCGTGTTCTTTTCCCTCAGAGCTAGTAAACTCGCTTTTTCATGTTGTACCGTGTATTGGATGATTGCGGAGATCTCTGCTTGCACAGCCTTGTTAAGCAAGGCATAGTAGTCTTCGTTGAAAATCTTTCTCCACTCGGAGGTCGGAACCGTCAGTGCACATTCAGTTGCGTCCCGTATGTCAGTGTATTCTTGAAACTTGAAAAGATGCTTCTCTTCTTCTCCATAGATTTTCTCGAACAACTCTCGAGTCTCCCAGTCACCCATTTTGCCTGCCGTTTCAATGATTTTTCGATACAGCGTCAGCGCTTCCTCTTCGGCTTTCAAACCGTTTTTCGCGAATTCAGACAATGAATCTCCAATGTAGGGCTTGTCTGACATAGTTGTTGCTTCTCCGCCCAGATAGTAAATACGTTCCATCGCTGCTGCCGCGTGTTTCATTTCTTGAATTGCGAATTCCTTTAGGAATTTTCCTACCGCTTCGTACGTTGTTTTTTCTAGAAGAATGTTCTCAGGGTTGCACTTTCGAATTAGCTTCTCCATTTTTGCATGCTGTAACATGTATTGAATTGAGACCTGGATTTCTCTCGATACAGCCTGGTTTAGCAGATCAACGTATTCCCGGGATATTTCAACAGCCAAACTATTCACAACTCCAATTAATCTTTCTTATTCTCAGCTGAGTAGAGTTGGTACTGTTTAGATTATAAGAATTTGTGACTGTAAGGGACCAACAACAATCAAATTTGTGCTGCCAAAAATTCTTCGAAGGCTCTGCTAATTAACTACCTAATGGTCTTTGATTTCAGTTGAAAAAGAAAGGCTGCAAGGTCTATTATTTGTTAATTCTTTGAATAGAACGGCCGTGCAGGTTCATGGACTCCCGTAGTTAATAGAAGTAATCTGCACTGCGATTATGATAGTTCCATGCGTAATGAGTACTTGAAGAGTAAACTAGCGTGCTGATGTGCTTTCCCCACTCGCACATTTCTTATTATAATGTGTCCTTGTGATGAAGTAGTCTATCCAAATTCGATCAAAAGAGTGTTATTAACCCACTAAAAAAGGGGAAATTGAAAGCTTGTGCTTTCAAGATGTTTAACGTTTTCTGAGCAGTAGCGCTAGTACGATACCGACTATTACGATTGCTGCGATTGAGGCGATTCCGAAGCCAAGGATGTACGTTTCGGCCATGGAAGCTGGTGCTGGTGTTGGTGCTACTGTTGGTTCGGGTGCTTCGTCCACTACGAAAGCGGTCTCGGCGTGTGAACCATAGTAAGCCTTGGAACCTGTGAAATCAGCGTACAGGTAATAAGTTCCTGCAATGTCAGGAGTCCAAGCGAAAGCAAAGGCTCCGTTCTCTGCACTCGTTGTGGCTGTGCCAATTGGTCTAGCGTTCATGTTAGCGTCGACAACATAGAGATCCACTGTAACACCAATCCATTTCTGTGCGTGAGGATCAGCTTCCGTGAATTGCTTATAGACGTAAAGCATCCAGGCAGTTTGGTTCTCGTCAGCTACAGCGGATACTCCACTGGGGAAGCGAAGAGCAGTTTCTGGACTCAATGCACCCGGTGATTTATCCTTAACAGTACCCCTGATCATGACTGATGAGCCGAAAGGCACACCATTGTCAGGTGCACTAACAGTTGTTTCAGTGGATCCTTTGCCAATTGCCCATACTTGTTGGTCGTATGTGTCCATTGTTGCTATGATGCTGTCGCCGATTACTCCGCAGCCACCCCAGCGTGTTTGACGGAACATGCCGTCGGCTCGCCATATTTCTGCGCCGTTTGATGCGTTAATGCAGACGTATGGTGCGCCACGCGGTATAGGCATTTCTGCTGAGTGTTCGATGTGTCCTACGTAGACTTTTCCATCAGCAATCAAGTCTATCCAGCCCCACCAATTCTCGGCTGTTACGGATTCAGAGTAGGGGTCATTCAATACATAAGTCCAGGCTATATCTCCTGTCTGGTCGTCATAGGCGTATACTAGGCCGCCGACGCCAGTTGAGAAGTACTTGCCGTAAGCGAAGTACCATGTGTGTTCCGCATTGCCCCAGCCATACAGGTTTTGGTAGACCTCAGAATCAGTTTGCCACATATATTGTCCAGTTTCAACGCTGAAGCCGTAGTGCGTCCTGAGTTCTTTGTTCCACAGTGTCAAAACGCCTTTTTCAACCTGGTTGGTTGCGCTGGCATATTGTATGGTATTCTTTCCAGCGTCCCATTCGGAAGGTGCAGTCCATCTTGTATCGAATAATGTTGTTGTAGAGGTTGAAGTTGAAGTCAAGCCTTCGGTTTTCAATGCCCAGACTCTTACCTGTGTATAGTTCCACCATACAGACACTAATCTGTCAGGGTAGTACTTGAATACTGCTGCAAAGAATGATGTTCCGTACTGTAATCCTGCCGGGATCGATACGTTCCATGAGTAAGCTCTTGAATCGTTAGCGTCCCATGTTCCTCCGTGTACTGAGTTGCCCCAGCTGCCGTAATCTGGACCCATGGCACCTAGGTGTGCGTGTCCAGCAGCAGTT
>CAYSOZ010000083.1:0-5612 GCA_964432815.1 uncultured Candidatus Bathyarchaeia archaeon | reverse complement strand
GCTCTTACCATCACATTCTTGTCGCAAACAAATTGGAAGAGCCAGAAGAAGATGTGTATGATGTTGTCGGCCCGATATGTGAATCAGGTGATGCTTTGGCCAAGGGCAGACGTTTGCCGAAGATCGATGAAGGCGATTTGCTGGCGGTGTTGAACGCAGGCGCCTACGGGTTTGCCATGAGTTCACAGTACAACTCTAGACCCAGAGCTGCGGAAGTCTTGGTCAAGAACGGTAAGTACGAATTGGTAAGAAAGCGCGAGCAGTTTGAAAATCTGTTAGTTGGACAGAAAACGGTAAGTGGAAAATGATGAAGTTTTGGAAGATGCACGGCCTCGGTAACGATTATGTAGTGATCGATAATAGACAAGGAGACATTCGTGTTGAGTCGATACCTGAACTTGCTCGAAAGCTCTGTGAGAGAAGATTCTCGATAGGCGCAGACGGGCTTCTCCTTGTCTCTGAATCAGTTATAGCGGATGTGAAAATGCGGATTTTCAACGCTGACGGAAGCGAAGCGGAAATGTGCGGTAACGGCATCCGCTGCTTCGCCAAATATTGTTACGAGAATGGCATAACTCGAAAAGTCGATTTTTCAGTGGAAACCTTGGCTGGTGCAAAGAGGGTATGGTTAACAGTTGAAAACGCACAAGTTCAATCAGTAAGAGTCGACATGGGCACCCCTATACTGGAGCGAAACAAGATTCCCATGGTAGGTGAAGGAACCTGGGTAAACGAGAACTTGGTTGTCGACGGAGCAAGCTACAAAGCGACTTGTCTCTCCGTAGGTAACCCTCACTGCGTCATATTTGTTGACCGCACCGATGATTTTCCAGTTTGCACAATTGGTCCAAAAATCGAAAATTATTATCTTTTTCCCCAGAGAACAAACGTAGAGTTCGCCCAAGTTCTGAACGAAAGTGAGATGAAAGTTCGAGTTTGGGAAAGAGGATGCGGGGAGACACTAGCTTGCGGCACCGGTGCTTGCGCAGCAGCAGTTGCAGGCAGCCTGGCTGGAAAAGTCCGAAACAAGGTGACGGTTCACTTGTTGGGCGGCAATTTGGAAGTTGATTATACAGACCGCATATTCCTTAGCGGACCTGTGGAAAGAGTCTTTGAAGGGAAATTGTTTTAGAAATGATGGGAAGTGTTACCAGAATGAGCTTCGATTTTGCTGAAAGAGTTAAAAGGCTTCCTCCATATCTCTTCGCTGAAATAGAAAAAGCGATCAAGGTAAAGAAAGCCCAAGGTATCGATCTAATCTCCCTAAGCATAGGTGACCCTGACCTCCCGCCGCCTTCTTTCATCATCGCAGCCCTTGAAAAAGAAGTTGCGAACCTGAAGAACCATAATTATTCCTTCAGTCAGGGCGAGCCCGACTTCAGACAGGCCGTTGCCGACTGGTACAAGAAACGGTTCCACGCAGATATAGACCAAGACGAGGTTATTGCACTCATGGGCTCGAAAGAGGGCTTAGCAAACATTGCAAGAGCCTTCGTGAATCCTGGAGATCGCGTTCTCGTGCCCGACCCGAGCTACCCAGTTTACAATAACGCAAGCACCATACTCAACGACGGCGTCGCCGCACCAATGGCACTACTACAGGAAAACGGCTTCAAACCAGATCTCGAAGCCATAAATCTAGAAAGAGCAAAAATGATGTTTCTGAATTACCCAAATAACCCAACAAGCGCCACGGTTGATAGAAAGTTTCTAAAGAACGCTGTAGAGTTTGCGAGGGAAAACAACATAATTCTCTGCTACGACAACGCATATTCGGAGACAAGCTTCGACGGGTACAAAGCCCCTAGCATTCTAGAAATTGATGGCGCCATGGATGTGGCAATTGAATTCAACTCTTGCTCTAAAACATTTAACATGACAGGGGACCGCATCGCGTTTGCCGCGGGAAACAAACAACTGATAAGCGGGCTCACAAAGGTCAAGTCGCAGATCGATTCAGGACCGCCTGTTTACATACAAAAAGTGGCAGTCACTGCCCTGGAAAGCTACAATAGCAACGAACAGCCTGAATTTCTGAAGGTTAACAATCGAATTTACGCTGAACGACGTGACCTACTGGTGAAAAACCTGCGAACAATGGGGTTCTCATGTGAAAAGCCGAAGGCCACCTTTTACGTTTGGGCAAACTGCAAAGAAAATTCAACTGAATTTGTGAATAAACTACTAAGTTTAGGTGTCGTGGCCACACCAGGCGTAGGGTTCGGAGAGCACGGAGAAAACTATGTTCGATTCGCATTAACTCAGCCCAAAGAGCGCATAGAAGAAGCATGCAAAAGAATAGCCGCTTTCTTCAGATGCGAATAACTTTGATTTCGGAAAAAGGGAGTTGAAATAGGCGAATTCTTGCCGTAGCTATTTTGCAGCTGCTTTCGCCAATTTTTTCAGTACAGCGGTCTTACCTATGTCGTATGCTACTGCGTAGTCGAAGAGTCCCTGCGGCTCCATTGTGGCGCGCTTGATCATTTCTGTTTCAATTTTGATCTTCAGCTTTCCGATCGCCAATGCACCTATTCCGTAGACTCCTGGTCGAAGTTCTGTTCCGTCGTCGTTTGAAGATAGCCCTTCAACGCCGAGTGGCTTTATCGCATTTACGTCACCAACTATCCTACATTTCGCACCATACTTGTCGCTCACAGAAGCTGGAAGCAACTGGATTCCGCCCGCGCCAGCAGCGAGCACTATTTCTGCATCTTGAATGGCTATTCCTGTCTGTTCGGGATTGGTAACCTCGACTACTCTTACGCGGTCAGCTCCAACTTCCTTGTTTATTCTCGCAGCAACCGCCTGCCCTTTAGCTAGAGTGCGGCTGGTAATCGTTACATTAGCTTTCTCTGAAGCGTAGAGTCTGGCTGCTACTTGCCCCACAGGCCCTGTTCCAGCTAGTACAGTGACGTTCTTGCTTTCCAAGCTGCCGAATCCTTTCTCAAGAGCCATACCGAGCGTTTTTGCAACCGCTGAAGCAGCTGTTGAATATGCGCCGCGTGGGTCAACGATTATCGAGTTTCCCCAAGGTGCTGACGCCATACATTTTTGAGTCGCAGCTACAACTTCTGCGACCATGTCAAAGTTGCTTCCGTTGATAAAGATTTTAGTGTGTTTTGCGCCTAACGGACCTCTTGGGAACAAGGCATCGAAGACTATTCTTGCTGCATCTTCGCCTGTTACATTTTCGTATTTGAAAATCATTGAGTCGGGAAATGCGTCTATGGCTACGAGCATGTCAAATGGGCTACAATACTTGTCTGTGTCCAGAAAAACAAAGACGGTTTTGAAATTTGGTTCTGTCAAATCTTACACCTAACTTGTTTCTGAATGCAGTTTAACCATTTAAGAATTATCACTCTAAGGCACGCAAGCTGTTACAACTTTAAACAAGAATTTCAGAATTCTTTGCCAGGATGCCGACTCTTAAGAACGTGTAACCACAATCGTTTAATAACATAGCTCATAAAATCTAACCACCAAGTACCGAAGAAGGCAATAAACAGTGTTAAAGGAAAATCTCGAACAACTCTCGAATGCTTGCGGAGTAACCGGAAGAGAAGAAGAAGTCAGAAACTTGATGATCAAGCTTATGAAGCCACACGTGGACAAGATCACGGTGGACAATTTTGATAACGTAATTGCGCTGAAAAAGGGCAAAAAGGACTCGCCCAAGGTAATGCTTGCAGCGCATATGGATGAAATTGGTCTAATGGTTAAGACGATTAACAAAGAAGGCTTCCTACAGTTTGCCAAGATGGGCGGCATTGATGATCGGATTCTATTAGCTCAAAAAGTAATAGTTTACACTAAGAAGGGTCCGCTCCAGGGAATAATAGGATCTAAGCCGCCTCACATACAAAAGGAGGAAGAACGCAAGAAGATCGTTACTTACGACGAACTTTTCATTGATATCGGAGCGGAAAGCCGCGAAGGAGCAAATTTGATGGGTGTGGCTGTTGGTGACCAAATAGGCTTTGACGTAAAGTACTCGCAGATAGGAAAAGACACAGTCATAGGCAAAGCTTTCGATAACCGTGCAGGTTGCGCAGTAATGATCGAGACACTCAATCAGCTTGAGAAGACAGATTGCACCATATTTGCCGTAGGCACCGTCCAAGAGGAAGTCGGATTGAGAGGCGCAGGAACTGCTGCTTTTGGCGTAGATCCTGATGTCGCTTTGGCTTTGGATGTTACCGTTGCAGGCGACGTGCCTGGGGTAAGAGAATTTGATACTTCCGTAAAGATGGGAAAAGGTCCAGCCCTTACGGTCTCAGATTCTGGGCTAATTGCGAACCCCAAGGTTTTGCGTTGGCTTCGTGAAGTTGCTGAGGCAGCAAAGATTCCTTATCAGCTCGAAACTGGCCTTCTGGGCACAACCGATGCTGCACGGATATCGCTGACTAGACAAGGAGTGCCGGCGGGCACAATTTGTATTGGTACACGGTATATTCACAGTCCAGTGTCAATGATGAGCTTGACGGATGCTGAGAACGCGGCGAAACTAACCACCGCAGCGATTCGGAACATCAAAAAATACTTTTAGAACCTTCTAATGAATTGAAAAGACTCCGGATTACGATAAGGAAAAATCTGCCCATCAATGGAAGCCACGGCTGGGATATTGAAAACTCGCAGCTACAGAAAAACCATAAGAGACCTTCACAAACGAGAGGAAAGAACAAAAGCACAATTGTTTTTAGACCTGTTCTGATACTATTTATTGGCTTTAAATCATGAGCAAAACAGAAAAATTCGAGTTCCTAGAGCACACGGCAGACGCTTACATAGCAGCACACGGCAAGACTCTCATCGAAGCCTTCGAAAACGCAGCTTTAGCAATGTTCGAAGTGATGACAGACACTGACAAGATCAGCCAAATCGAGGAAGACACTGTGGAAGTCGAAGCGGAAGACGAATACGCACTTCTCTACAGCTGGCTCGAAGCCTTATTGGTAAAATTCGAAACCCAAAACATGCTTTACTCGAGATTTCACATTTCAAGTTTTGAAGAAAATACGGAAGGGTTCAAAATCAAAGCCACCATATGGGGTGAAAAGTTTAATCCAGAAAAACATATCCAAAAAGTCGGGGTCAAAGCTGCCACTTATCACCGAATGGAAATAATCCAGAAAGAAGAGAAAGTTACCCTAGAGTTTATTCTTGACATTTAAGCTAGATTGCGCTTTCTCAAGTCATCTAGAATGCCTTCCACAATGGTTTCCGGCGGCGTGTCTAACTCGTTGCAGCTTGCCACCACAAAAGGCACGGTTTTTTCTTCGAAAAACTTCAGGATCGGCTTAGTTTGTGCCTCGTATACTTCTATTCGTTTCTTTATTACATCTGGTGTATCGTCGGGTCGTTGGTACAATGGTCCGCCGCATTTATCGCAGACGTTGTCCACCTTAGGCTTCAAGAAACGTATGTTGTAAACAGTACCGCAGTTTTTGCATATTCTACGTGTAGATAGACGTTCTATGATTATCCAGTCTGGAACAGTCAAGAGAATAACAACGTCTATCTTGGTTACCTTCTTCAGAGCTTTAGCTTGCTCTACTGTGCGCGGATAACCGTCAAGGATGAAACCTTTTCCTTTGGGAATGCTTGCT
>CAYSOZ010000082.1:0-5647 GCA_964432815.1 uncultured Candidatus Bathyarchaeia archaeon | reverse complement strand
GTTAAGGTCTCGCAACTTGGTAAAACAGATAGAGACCAAAGGCAATTGACAAGTTACTTCCAAAACCAATAGACCTTCTTCGTACTAGCTCGCTCCTCGCGCGCGCTCCGAAAACGTTTATTAAGTCTCACTGTATATATTAATACATAAGATATAAGAGAGGGTCGAAATGAGCCGTGCTTCGAACTCCCGGAAACTCGCCTTACAGCAAACTGCAGACGGCTCCACGATGGAACTCCCTGTTATCGAGTTAGAATCTACTAATACCGACGTGGATATAGAAAAAGGAAAAGAAGACGCAAAGAAGCCTCTCTACATTAAAAGAGTTTAATCTGAACGCGCCAATGGCGGTCTGATAAAGCCTCTAAGTCTAAAATCATCTTCATAGCTGACAATTCTCATTCTGTCTGTTTCAAAGAGGTAAGAAGATGCGATTTGCCGAGGCGAAATTAGGAAGAGTTTTTGTACTCAGACTACACGACGGTGACCGCCTTCCCGAAGTTGTTGAATCGTTCGCCAATGAGCAAAAAATCTTGAGGGCAGTATGCTTTCTTCTGGGCGGTGCCAAAGAAGGTAGTCATATTGTGGTCGGACCAAAAGACGGTCATGACCTCCCGCCTGAGCCCATGGTCGCATCGTTAAACGGTGTACATGAATCTACCGGTTTTGGCACTATTTTTCCCGACGAAGGAGGCAAACCAAAGCTGCATATGCACGCAAGTTTTGGAAGAAAAGAAAATACAATCACCGGGTGTGTAAGAATGGGAGTCGATATCTGGCGCATAGGCGAGATAGTAGTGTTGGAGATGCTATGTCCTGAGGCTTGTAGAGCTGTAGATAAGGAAACGGGATTCGAGTTTCTTGAAATCAAGTAGACCCAATCAAAAAGCAAAATCAAGTAAATGAGAATATCGTAATGGTTCGCGGAAATTCGCCGACTCTGTGCTCGTAGGAAAACCTACTAGAATTAGTGAGTTCTTGGTATATCGTCATTGCCGTCATGTTTGAGCGGAAATAGGGAACTTCGCCTCCGTACTCGGGAAGAAAAGCGTATCTCACTTTTTGTTCCTCGCACAGAATAATTAGCTCGGTTGTGTTGAAGTTGGGCGTAAACGCGTCAACAGGCATCTCTGGATATTGGAGTACTTGGTTTTGTGTGGTACCATTGGTATAGAGGTAAAACTTCACCATATCCTTGTTGAAAAAGTTAAACGCGCAAACAACCAGTATTGATTCGTTCTGATTCAATTTGTTTCCAACGTAGTTTACCGCTTCCTCTGTGGGCAAATGGATTTGGTCTCTTGCCACCATCTGATAAGCTTCGACGCTGCTGTAAGCCAATGCTGTCAAGGCAAGAATGCCTATGCATATGGCCGCGCTCTTCTGTAAGTACTTCTTGTTTACATCAAGCCGTCTTGATTTCCATGCGTTTTTAGTTTTGCCGTACGAGAAGACAAGAAGGCTCGCAGTTGAAATGGCTAGCACTGGGAAAAGCGGGGTCACATAGCGCCACTGTCTATTTGGGACAAGAGTGAAGAAAGTATAGACGACGAAGAACCAGACGAGAAAGAACTTGTCTTCAGTCTTTCTCCTGTATGCCCACAATCCTAGCCCGGTTAGCCCCAAGATGTATAATGGTAGCGAGACTGGATGGACATCGCTATATGGCCATGTCATTTCGACAAGATAGAATATGGGCTGAGGAAAACGCGTACTGTAGATCGCACGGTCTTGCCCGCCTTCTTGAATCACGTACAGGAGTTCTCCCAATTTGTCCAAACCGTTGATCTGATAGAGCACCAAAATCCAAGGTATTACCACAAGTATTGCTATTATCGGTAACAATAGAAACTTGGAGGATTTCGCCTTCAGCCTGTCCCGATTCAAAAGCACTAAAGCAGTTAGCATTACGAGACCTGCGACAAGGATCTGGTATTTTGCTAGAAACCCAACGCCAAAAGCAATGCCACATAAAAGTAAAGTCTTGTTGACACCTAAACGTAACCAAGAAAAGAAAAAGAATAACGCAAGTGAGAAAAACAAAACCAACGCTGTCTCTAACATAGCGGCTCTTGAAAGCCAAAAGAAACCGGGTGTTACCCCGAGCACAATGCTAGCGATTAGAGCCGTTTTTGCGCCATATGTTCGATTCGCAAACTCAAACACGACCCATATTGACAACAGGGAAAATGCTACTGCGGTCAGCCTCCCGGAAAACGCGCTTGCTCCTAGCAACTTGAAGAAGCCCGTTGTTATGATGTCGTAGAGTGGAGGATAATATCCATATGTCGCAATGTATCCTTGGAAACTTCCATTGGACAGGATCAAGCTTCCGTACAAGTGAGGCATTTCGTCCCATTGAATAGTCATGTAACCTAAATCGAGCAAAAGAAAGGCAGCATACGCTGCGACAAAGGCAAGGAGTGCTAGTCGCCAGCGATCTAATTTTGCGACCAAATATTTGATATTCATAGTGTAAGCACTCCGTTCAAACATTGAATATGTGGGGCTGCGGAGCTTTTTTAATGTTTCAGTAATGTTCATACTCGCGAAATAATCTTGGAAAGACCAATAGATTGTGCTGTTTGGACAAAGGTGAGCAATCTTTCGAGTCTCTCTGTAAAGATTACACAAATCATTTATGCTCAAGGACACTGGATTTGTGTGAAAAAAGTTCGGTGCTTTACGACGTGGAAATAACAATCCTATTGCCAGCCTACAACGAGGCTTCCCGCATAGAACATTGCTTGACAGAAGTAAACCACGCAGTCAGGTCATTTACCGTGTCTTTTGAAGTAGTTGTGGTTGAAGATGGCAGCGTTGATGGAACTGCCGACATAGTTGCTAATCTCTCAAAAAATGATGCCCATCTGCGTCTCTTGCACTCTGCAAATCGTCTAGGCAAGGGCGAAGCGTTGAAGAGAGGATTAAAGACCGCAAGGGGTGACATTGTCATTTTCATGGATGTTGACTTGTCCGCAAGATTGGACTCCTTCTCTGAGATAGTCAATTTGGCCAAGACAACCAGAGGTTTGGTCATTGGCTCGCGACATATGAAGGGCTCCAGAGTTCGCCGCTCCTTTGTTCGAACGGTATCCAGTTTGACTTATAATCTGCTTGTCCGCTTCCTCTTTCAAGATGGTGTTCGAGATCATCAATGCGGGTTTAAGGCTATGAGCTGTGAAGTTGCGGGATTCTTGCGGGAGAATGCGAAGTCAGAAGGTTTCTTTCTTGACACTGAAATGATTTTGCTGTGCAAGATGCATGGGATCCCAGTTGTAGAAGTTGCAGTTGACTGGACCGAGGTCAGGAAGAGGAATGCTCACGGAGTAAGGATTTTCAGGGATTCAGCTAGCTTGGGCATCGACCTCCTGCGATTTCGGCTAGCTCATCTAATTTAGCCTCATTCAAGCAAAATGCCGTTTTGGCATCGAACTCGTCGGCCCTGTGTATGAGCTTGACCTTGTTTAGCCTCTCATTCCTTAGTATTCATCGAAATCCGACGAAGCTTATATATTTATGAGGGCAGGGTCCAAACCATTTATCGTTGATACGTCAAACCGGCGTATACTGCCATCAAAGCTGAGCATAACTGATATGAAAACGGTCAATAGCGCAAACTAACAACGCATATTGAGCCTTTGCTCATGAATAATGGGCGAAACTCCTCCACCAATTGTTGATTCCTCCTTAAACTTTGCTATTTTATCTTTGCGAAAGAACATCGAAGTGGCGTTTTTTGCGCTATAAAGCTAAAAATGCTGGTATTGAACGCCTCAAAATAGATTTGAAAAATAAAAAATTGATGTTAGTTGTTGAGCCTAGAAACTACGATACCCGAAGAAGATTCAAAAAACAATCTATTTGAGTTAGAAACTCAATTATGATGAAACATGCTTGACAGACTGTGTTTCAAAAAAGAAGTGTTTTGCACCAGTCACTGGGAACCCTCGATAATGGAGGCACCAAGGAATCGGGGTAAAAAATATGCTTATCTGCTGTTTTTGACTACCAGTTTTTGTTGTTCCTGTCATTTAAGCAGAGTGGGAAAAGATCCTTCTTTTGTCATTTTAATGTATAATTCTTGAGGCAAAATCATGATAGTTGAACGGGATATGCTAATTTCTGTTCTAAAACTGACGAAAAACGGCGATGTTTTAATCGAAACTGTTAAAAAAGAAGCTCGGGCAGTTTCAAGTTTTGCATCAAAGTTGCTTAAAAAAATGGAAAATGAGGGGCTTATTTATGTCAAAGACGGGAAAATCATGGCAGTCAGTCAGTCTCGGGTCAAGATAGCTGTCAAAGCTTTGTGCTTAGGCTCAGACATCGAGCGTGTTAGCGACTCGTTGAGATGGCAGGAATTTGAAGAAATTGCTGTAATAGCCTTGGAAAAGAACGGTTACATCGTCTCCAAGAACGTTAGGTTCAAACATGAAAGCCACAGGTTTGAAATAGATGTCGTGGGCTGCAAAAAGCCTCTAGTGTTGTGTATTGACTGCAAGCATTGGCATCATGGCATGTCCCCATCCGCTTTGATGAAGATCGTCGATGCTCAGGTGAAAAGAACAAGCGCTTTTGCGAACTCGTTGCCGATCATCAAAAATGAAAATGAGTGTGTCAAATGGGGGCGAGCTAAGTTTATCCCCGCTGTCTTATCGCTAATACACGGGAAACTCAAATTCTACGGTGAAACTCCAATTATTCCCGTTCTTCAACTTCAAGATTTCGTAAATCAGCTGCCTGCATACAGCGGATCTTTTAGACATTTCACGAAAGAGTTCAGTCATTTACGTGATAATTCTTAAAATCGGGGTTTTGGCGAGTTTTACAGCAGGGTATAGACTCAAAAGGAGCAGTCCAAACAGAGCTGCAAGCAGCAAAACGGCTACTTCTGCAATCGTGCCAACTGTCACTACGGGGTTCGGAACTAGAATCATCAATGTTGTAATTATGCCGAGGGAAATCCCCGTTGCGAAGCTCGAAAGCAAAACAGTTGTGCTTTGAATAGTCAAAACAGTGATTATGGTGTTGGGTTTCGCGCCGACAGCTCGTAGAATGGCAAATTCCTGCCTTTGTTCATCGGCAGTCAGCATCATGAAGCCCACCAGACATAAAGACGCTGATATCAAAGTGAGCAATGGCAAGAGCATAACGATAGACCACGTTGACCCTAGGAACATGATATCTTTCTCAAGCACCTCGTTAAGATCAAAAACCGAGAAGTCTGGATACGAATTTTCAACAAACGTTTCTAATGTTTTCAATGTTTCTGCGCGATCAATTGAGGAATCTAGCTTGATAAGGGCGATATTTGTATTGAGAATTCCAGTTACGTTCTGCAGTTTCTTGAGCGGAACGTAGGTAACGTTGCCGTTGTTCGTGGGGTCAACACAAACTCCAATGATCTTGAAAGGATTGTCTCGGATTTTGATGCTTTGAAGGAGAGGGTCAGAAACCCGAATTTTCTTAGACAGGTCAGGCGCATACATCGCATTCATTACCGTATCGCCTATGACTGCGTTCCAATCACTACTTGTATTCAAGAATTGTCCTTTCGTCACACTTTCGGTGACTATTTTGTCGGGGTCAACTCCAACAACGATTACGTCGCTAATCCGATTGTCCCCGACAGGAATAGTGGCGAGAG
>CAYSOZ010000081.1:0-5699 GCA_964432815.1 uncultured Candidatus Bathyarchaeia archaeon | reverse complement strand
TTATGCTTGCATGAGTCAGATATACGTCGCTTCTCCATCGCGCCACTACAGGATAAGGTTTTATTCGCACGTGATCATGTTTTTCGAAGAACGATAAGAAAGCTTCTCGCATCTCAGGAAGACTATAGTGCGATCGAGTAGGCGGTTTTTTCAAGAAAGTGTAGTCTGCGCATCCTTCAGACGTGGATTCCCCGCAGGTTTCTTGGTCAGGGTTTTGGGTCCAGAAATATTCTTTGCATTTTGGACATTTTTTTCTCTTGAAATCCTGTTCTTTAAAGAATGGAAGCGCATATTCCTCCGGCGGAAATTGTTTCAAGCTGCTCAAGCACCCGTTTCGTAAATATCCTTTTTCAGGAACTTAATGCAATTACGGTTTTCATGGATTTAAACGATTTCGCCGAGTGAACAAGCATTGATATTGCCTTTGTTCGCCAATTAAGGAAAATGCCAGTTTTCAATTAGGTAGTTCTCACTGGCGTTGTCTTTTTCCAACCCGTAGCGTCTAAGCGGTTTTGTCAGGTGCCTTTGGGATCGTGTTGAGGTAACATGCAGTCTGGTTTCCAACTTTCTTTCAAAAGCTACGGCCAGTTTAACCGCATTACGAAACCTTTTGCCGCATCTTTCGCATCTAAAACCTTTATCTCTGCCCATTGACTTCAATCGTTTGCCACACTCCGGGCATGCGGGATTCTGAGGTCGGGTTTTCGTAGCTAATGCCAGGATGTTAATCTTCTCAAGATTTATTGTAGAAGGATTACTTGACGGAGTCTTGCGGACGGCGCCGTACACCTCTACTGAGTCGCCTATGACTAGTTCTCTCGCGGTTTTGCGGAGGTTGCCCGTTGGTTCATATGCGGCGCAGTCAACTTCTGCGGTCTGATCTCTTATGGAGAAGATTACGTGTCGCAGAGGAATTGTTCTGGGGTTTCGAGAAACGGATCCCTTGGCAACAACTGAACTGAATTGCTCTATTTGCTCAAGGCTGGATATTGGTTTAAGATGGGCGTCTGTGCCTTGATTGCTTCGGAAGACAAGCCATCTATCAACCGGCTCTAGAGGCTTGACAATTTCGAAGGCCTTCTTGACTATTTCTGCTGTTTCGCCTCTTATCCCGAAGAGAATTGGGTCGGGCCCTCGCGGAGTGATTATCACTCTTTTTTTCTCGTTATCCACATTATTGAAAGTGTAGGGTGCTGTCAACTCGTCCATTTTGAATATTGAATCTTCGTCCACTCTTCTTTTTGTGCCATAGTTGCTTGGAAAACGGTAAGCAATCAGCTCATATGTGTAATCGCCGTCAAGTGTCGTGCCGACAGCCGCCAATGAACCGATTATTCCCCTACAAGAGTTGAAGCCTAAAGCTTCTCCGTCAAACTTCTTGACGAGTTTTCTTGCTTCATCTAAAGTTGTGATGCTGGTCAAGGTTTTCTCAGCGAATTTCTCTATGGCTTTTGGGATTTTTTCTTTTTTCAAGAAGATTATTCCAGGATTGGTGCCCTTTGAAGTAAGGTCCGCGTGTTCCTTCACCAATTCTATTGCCTCTTCCTTTATTCGGTTCTCAATCCTTTGGTCGTATTCTATTCTCAAAGCTAGAGCACCGTTTCCTCTCGTTTTCCAGGGCACATTAGGATTCAATCTTATGAGGTTCGGATAATCAAGGAACTTCACGTTCAACTTACTCAGTTTCTCGACAAGAAGAGCCGCAACGTGAGTTGTGCATCCCATTCTGGTTGAATCAGTATCGTCTAATCCTATGTGCATTACCTGTCGTTTTCCCAACTGCCACTTTTCCCCATTTGGATTAGAGAGTGACCAATGAAACGTAAAAAGATTTGTTGAAAAGTTCATTTATCGATCTCGGGGGTAATTGAAGAACTAGGCAATCAGTTAGATCCGAAATTGTTTTCGTTCTTTATTGGTGGTTGGATTCAGAGGTTGGGGGCGCTCTGTCTCGTTTAAGGGGGACTAAAAAAGACTCGGTGGTGTTCCAAGCCTCCGAATTCAACCTTCAAAAACTGCATGCGTCTTCTGATAGCAAGAGATGCTACTTCCGCTAGCC
Source organism: uncultured Candidatus Bathyarchaeia archaeon (assembly GCA_964432815.1). Lineage (GTDB taxonomy): Archaea > Thermoproteota > Bathyarchaeia > Bathyarchaeales > Bathycorpusculaceae > A05DMB-2. The sequence continues at coordinate 3,640 of CAYSOZ010000081.1, read as the reverse complement.
TCGCTTTGGAGACATTCAAGCGAATTATAACGGTATTTTTCAATTCTCTCACTGTCCCTAGACGCACAATCAGTTTTTGCACGGTTACAAAATTTAAAACTATGTGACTGTATGCAAGCAATCACAAATTTGTGATTTCTGCGATGCCACTTGTGGCTTTTCGTTAAACGTGAATTGTGCGGTCATTAAACTAAAGAATCGCTTAAATGTCCGGTATCAGCTTATTCAGCACGTTGCCTTGGACAAGGAAAAAATGAGTGGGGAATTTATCGTTCTTCGACAACAATCATTGTCAGTGTCGATCGTACTTTGTCAAGGCGTCTTATGCGCCAGGTTACTATTTCTTTCAGTTTGTCCATCGTGTCAGCCTTGACTCTCGCGACAATATCGTAGACTCCGTAGACTGCAGATGCCTCTTCAACCCCTTCGACTTTCTTCAAGTCTTTAAGGACGTCTGACTCCGACCCTATTTCGGTGTTAATTAGCACAAACGCTGTTGGCATTATATTATCCTCTTGTTATTGTTGTTTTACGCAATTTAAAACGTTTTCCTAATCCATACCCAATCGGGGATAATAGGGCTCTATTGTTCTTGTTTGAATCGCGCTTTTCCTAAATGATTTTCAATCTCGAAGTAGCAGGGATAGGAACTTTTCCAAAACTACTTCGTTGATCTTGCCTTAAATAATAGTTCAAGCCAAAAAAGAATAGGGAATGTGACGAAGATGAGTTTGCGCATAAACCCTGAATATGTAAAATTGCTGCCTCAGATGTCAGAAAATGATTATATTGCTCTCAAGGACTCGATCAAAGACGAGGGTCAGCATTACGCTATCATCGTCAATGAGGATATGGAGATCTTGGATGGGCATCATAGGTTCCGGGCCTGCGTCGATCTGGGTTTAGAGCCTGATTTTGAGGTGCGGAAATTTGAGAATAAACTTTTGGAAAAGAAGTTTGTTATAGAGGCGAACTTGCGCCGGCGTCACTTAACCAATTTTCAACTCGTAGAATTGGGCGTGCCTCTGCTTGAAATCGAAAAAGAAATAGCAAAGAAGCGGCAGGTCGAAGGAGGAAAGACGGGTCGGAGTCTCCAGTTGGGCTTTGCGCCAGATGACGCTAAGCCAGTTTTCAAAGGCAAAGCTACCGAGGCTGTTGCTAGGAAAGTCGGTGTTTCAACGCGGACTTTTGAGAGAGGACGGAAAATACTGGAAAAAGCTAGTGAAGAGGACAAACAACTGTTGCGTGAGGGAAAGACAAGCATATCAAAAGTCTACAGCGAACTAGTTTTGCCCGATCGGACAGAAAAATTGGGGAGCACATTAGACTCAACTGCCAAAGAGTTGGCTGACGACCCGCGTTCTGAAGAAAACAGAGCTGCACTTTCAGATATGATAAAGAATCTGCTGGAAAAGAAGATGTTTTGCCCTGCGTGCGGAAATGAAATGTTTGAGTGCAGCAGATGTCATAGGTCGCTTGAAGAGATGTTGAAGACGGGCGCTAAGGAGAAATCCGTATAGCTATGGAAAATCATTTGTTCTTGGCTCGCATTCTGGTTTGAACCATATGCGCTTTGGCTTGGATACGAACAATCATCTTTCTTGGCGTTCTCGAATGCCTGCAAAAACAAACATGAAAGCCAACAGAATGGAGATTATGACAAGTGAAATTGAGGAATCTCGATATGGGTATGTTGGTATCCCAACTGAGTTTAGGGGGGCTTGGTAGGAGTATGCCCAATATAATATTACTAACGAAACAAATAGACCCAGAAAAGATACGTACCTAATCTTCCCCCAATCTCTCGAGCTAATTTGCATAGGTTTCTTCAAGGGCACCTTGTTTCTTAAGCTTTTAGTTCAGACCCGTGCCATCATTCGCGTTTCGGAATGACAATCCACTTCACTTTGTCAAACCCATACTTTTCAAGTAAAGGGTCCAAAAAGTTTACTGCAAGACCATCATCCACATCTGACAATACTACGGTGTCTCCTTTTCTATAGGCAAAACCAACAGAAACTTGGTCTTTCAGTCCTGCATATTTGCCCTTAATTTCCCAATACTCTTCTGCTCCGTTTTTTCTCTCCTGCATAACCCAGGTGTATTCATCTTCAGGGTGCTCGCCGCGAGTGTAGTTGAAGGTGCATATAACGTCTCCAACCAGTTTCGGGCTTTCATCTGTTTTGACAAAGAAGGAAATTGTCATTTTAGTACCCGAAGTAGTATGTTCCGCATCCTTTATTTGCTTTTTCGCAACAGCCCAAAGTCGGAATTCAGCCTAATGACCCTAGAGAGTTGGACCATTGAGCCAGCGCAAAAGATAATAAATCAGTCGTCCAATGGATTCACGGAGGTTTTTGCAACGGTTGGGATTGGAGAGAGGGCCCCAGATTTCACGTTGCCTTCTCAGATGGGTGACAACGTGACCCTTTCAGAATACTTCGGCAAAAAGAACATAGTTCTCTATTTTTATCCAAAAGATGAGTCAAGCGGTTGTACAAGGGAGGCCTGCAAATTTAGGGACAACTATGATGTTTTTACTAATTTAGGGGCGGAGGTTCTTGGTGTGAGCTCGCAAAGTGTACAGTCGCACAGATCGTTTGCGACGCATCACGGGCTACAGTTTATTCTATTAAGTGATGAAAAGAGCGAAGTTAGAAAGTTGTATGGTGTTCCCTCATCCATGGGCATTATTCCTGGGCGAGTTACCTTCATTATCGATAAGAAAGGTATAGTTCGCCACGTATTCTCCTCGTAGTTTCAGCCTGAGAAACACATCGAAAAAGCCCTTGAAGTTCTTAAGAAGATTGACGAATAATTTCAGACCGAAGTCCGAAATTGAAGCTTAGAAGAAGGTTCTCGCATTTTGAGTAACTACTCACCTAGATTTGGAGCACGCTAAAGAGAAAGCACGATTCTTGCCTAATCTCAATAACTTATTGCTTTGAGGTTCCCTTTCTGGCTACTTTGTGATATTGAAATGCGTAAAACATCTTTTCTTTCTCAGTGAATTGATTTTCCCATCTGGGGGAGAAGTCAATGAATCCTGGCTTACTGGTATACTCTGAAATCACCTGAAGCCTCTGCTCATGTCCCAAGTCTGTGACGTCTACATCAACGCAGAAAACTTGGGCTTTCTTCTTAGAATCTTTCATAATCCCACACAATAGAATGTAAGGGCGCGTCCTATAAAATCTTGGTTAATTAAGCCCCGTGCATAATGAGCGGATATTTCGCGCTCTGCGACATAAAATGTCGGATAGCTGATCGAAATTCGGCTTGAAAGCGTCTGCCAAAAAGGCAACTTGATATATATGAGAAAAGGAGAGTGAGAGAGCTGCCAATAAACTGCCATCGCTCATGACATTGACCGAAGACATGCCAAAGTCCATGAAAAGCGGCTGGAGCGAGGTAATTCGGTTAATCGATTGGCGATACTACCGGAACAACTTCGTTTTTTTTCGCACGGTCATGAAGAGAAGACAATTTTCTAATTCAAAAACCCTAGCTTCTTCCACTCATTTTTCTTAAGTTTTTTCCATGTATAGACTGTTTTTAATAATACAGGGCGCGCTACACCCTCGCTAAATACGTCAGTTCATCCACTGATGCAAACAAGAGTTTTCGGTAAGCCTTCATA